>CAINCM010000001.1 GCA_903847005.1 uncultured Chloroflexota bacterium
AGCGCGGCGGAGTTCGAAGTCGAGAGGTTCATCTGGGAGAGATTAAACCTCCTGCGCTTCGCCCTCGATTGTCTCCTCGCCGGCGGCCTTGGCAGACGCCCCATCGGCGCCGTCAGGCGTGCTGGCCTGCTGGTTCTGTGCGTACGCAGCGGTGCCGATCTCGGTCATCAGCTTCGCCAACGCCTCGGCCTTCTCCTTGATCGGGTCGAGCGACTCGCCTTTCAGCGCTTCGCGGACTTCGCCGATCAAGGTCTCCGCCTGGGCCTTCTTCTCCGCATCGACCTTGTCGCCGAGGTCGGCGAGGGTCTTCTCCGCCTGGAAGGCGAGCGCTTCGGTCTGGTTGCGGAAGTCCACCGCCTCGCGGCGGGCCTTGTCCTCAGACTCGTGCTCCTTCGCCTCGCGGACCATGCGGTCCACATCGTCCTTTCCGAGCATGGAGCTGCCGGTGATGCGCACCTGCTGCTCCTTCCCGGTCGCGCGATCCTTCGCCTTCACGTCGAGGATGCCGTTCGCATCGATGTCGAACGTCACCTCGATCTGCGGCACGCCGCGCGGCGCCGACGGGATCCCGTCGAGGATGAACTTCCCGAGCGTCTTGTTGTCGGTTGCGAACTCGCGCTCGCCCTGCAGCACGTGGATCTCCACCTGCGGCTGGTTGTCCGACGCCGTCGAGAAGGTCTGGCTCTTGGACGTTGGGATCGTGGTGTTCCGCTCGATGAGCTTCGTCATCACGCCGCCCAGCGTCTCGATGCCGAGCGAGAGCGGTGTCACGTCCAGCAGCAGCACGTCCTTGACGTCGCCCGCGAGGACGCCGCCCTGGATCGCCGCGCCGATCGCGACCACCTCGTCCGGGTTCACGCCCTTCGACGGCTCCTTGCCGCCGAAGAGCGCCTTCACCGCCTCAACCACCGCCGGCATGCGCGTCATGCCGCCGACGAGAACGACCTCGTCGATCTCGGACGGCTTCAGGCCCGCATCCTTCAGCGCGGCGAGCACCGGCGCCTTCGTCTTCTCGATGAGATCGGCGACGAGGGACTCGAGCTTCGCCTTGGTCAACGTGACCACAAGGTGCTTCGGCCCTGTGGCATCCGCCGTGATGTACGGCAGGTTGATCTCGGTCTGGCCCGTTCCAGAGAGCTCGATCTTGGCCTTCTCTGCCGCCTCCTTGAGGCGCTGGAGTGCCTGCTGGTCCTTCGACAGGTCGATCCCCTGATCCTTCTTAAACTCGGCGAGCAGCCAGTCGATGATCCGCTGGTCGAAGTCGTCGCCGCCGAGGTGGGTGTCGCCGTTCGACGACTTCACCTCGAAGACGCCGTCGCCCAACTCCAAGATGGAGATGTCGAACGTGCCGCCGCCCAAGTCGTAGACGGCGATCTTCTCTTCGCTCTTCTTGTCGAGTCCGTAGGCGAGCGCAGCCGCCGTCGGCTCGTTGATGATGCGCTTGACGTCGAGACCCGCGATGCGGCCGGCGTCCTTTGTCGCCTGGCGCTGCGTGTCGTCGAAGTACGCCGGGACGGTGATGACCGCCTCGGTGATCTTCTCGCCGAGGAACGCCTCTGCGTCCGCCTTCAGCTTCTGCAGGATCATCGCCGAAACCTCTTGCGGCGAGAACGCTTCGCCGGACGCGAGCTTCACCTTGACGCCATCGCTCTTTCCATCTTTCTCAACGGCGTATGGCACGAGACCCTTCGTCTTGGCAACCTCTGCATCGTCGAACCGACGACCCATGAATCGCTTGATGCTGAACACGGTGTTCTTCGGATTTGTGACAGCCTGGCGCTTGGCGAGTTGCCCCACCACGCGTTCGCCACCCTTCACAAATCCAACCACCGACGGAACGGTGCGTCCGCCCTCGGCGGAACTGATGACCGTTGGCTCACCGCCAACCATTGCTGCCACGACGCTGTTCGTGGTCCCTAGATCGATTCCGATGATCTTTCCCATCTCGTTGCTCCTTTCACCTTCTGGTGTTGTGTGTTTCCGATCTTCGTGATGCAGTCGGTTTAATCGGCCGCAACAGAGACGACCGCTGGGCGAAGGATTCGTTCGCGAATCTTCCAGCCCTTGCGGTGCTCTTGAAGCACCTCTCCCGGCGGCTTACCGCTCCCCGGCACCTGTGCAACCGCTTCGTGATCGCGGGGGTCGAATGGCTTGCCGACCGATTCATACGGGCGCGCGGATTCGCTCTCCATGACGGCAAGAAGCTTGCGATGGATCGCGGCGATCCCCTCGACCCACGGCTCGCCCTTCAGCGCGTCTGGCAGAGAGGCGAGGGCGCGGTCGAGGTCGTCCACCACCGCGATCGTCTTCAGGAGAAGCGCCTCGCTCGCCAACCCGGCCTCGCGCTCTCGCTCCTCCGCGGTACGGCGCCGAAAGTTGGCGAAGTCGGCGGCAGTCCGCTGGTGTGCAGCGATCTGCTCGTCGCGCTCCAGTAGGGCCGCCTCGAGGGGGCTAGGAGCCTGTTCCGGGGTGGCCTGATCGCGAGTGGCCCGCTCGGCGGCGGCCGCCTCGGCGCCTGCCTCGCTCACCGGCTCCTCGCGCTCCTTCGTGCTCCAGGGTCGTCCTGCCATTCCGTTCTCCTTCGTCGCTGTGCGGGGCTCGGCCCCGACTCTCGCACAAGTTAGCAGTCTCGTCAGGCGAGTGCTAACTCATTGGGGCGAGAATACGACGGCAAAAGCGGCGCGTCAAGGGGTGCGATCTAGGCGGCGTGGAAGCGGCCGACTAGCTCCGAGAGGAGGGTGGCCACGTAGCGGACCGTGCCCACGGCACGGGGGTAGGGCATCCGGGTCGGGCCGAGCACCCCGACCACACCGAGTGCGCGGCCAGGGATGCCGTACGGGGCGAGAACGAGCGATACCCCGTGCATTTCGGTCGGCGCGTTCTCGCTGCCGATGAAGAGCCGCACGCTGTTCCCCTGCGAGACCTCGCGAACGAGCTGCCCGAGGTACCCGCGACCCTCGAGTGCGGTGAAGACGCTGCGGAGGCGAGCACTGTCGGCGAACTCTGGGGCCTCCATCACGTTGAGGAGGCCATCGCTGAAGACCTGTTCCACGGAGGCGGCATCCGCCTCGCGAAGCTGCCGGGCGAGTCGCTCCATCACGCTTCGGGTCACGGCGCGCAGGGGGGTCGACTCGGCGAGTGCGCCAGCGCGCGCCTCGATCTGGTCCGCCGTGCAGCCGATCAGGCTGGCGTTGATCCTGTTCGCCACGCTGGTGAGCTTCTCCTGGTCGACGCCCTCTGGAAGTGGCAGCAGCGTGGGGCGAACGCTGCCATCGCTCACCACCGCCACGAGGGTGGCGAGGCGATCCGCACTGCTCACGAGGTCGACGTGGCGGAGGCTGGCTGACGTGGGGCGCATCGGTGTGGCGAGACCGGCGACGCGGGTGGAGTGTGCCAGCGTGCTCGCGGCGATGCGGAACCACTGGTCGGCGCCCCCCTCCGCCTGGCCGAACTGGTGTCGGATCATCAGTCGGTCGACCTCCGCCACCTCGTCCGGGACGGCGATCTCGACCGCGTAGGTTCGATACCCCTGATCGGTTGGAATGCGGCCAGCAGAGGTGTGTGGCTGTGCAACCAGGCCGAGATCCTCGAGTTCGGCGAGGACGCCGCGCACCGTTGCTGGCGATACGCCGAGGCGGTAGGTGGCGGCGATGGAGGCGGAGCCGACGGGGAGCGCGGTGCGGATGTGCTCCTCCACGAGGGCGCGGAGGATGAGGCGGGCCCGGTCGTCGAGAAGCCCCGTCCTTCGCTGCCTGCGCACCTGGTTACCCCCTTCATGCTGGCACTCAGAACCCTTCGAGTGCCAACGTCAGTCTATTGCGAACGGCCGCTTCTGGTCAAAGTCGTACACTCACGCCATGCCCACCGACTCCACGCTTGCGATTCAGACGCAGGCCCTCTCCAAGCACTACGGACGCAACGGGGAGATCAAGGCCCTGCAGGCCCTGAACCTCGAGATCCGCCAGGGCGAGCTCTTCGGCTTCCTCGGTCCGAACGGCGCCGGGAAGAGCACCACGATCAGAACCCTTCTCGGCTTCCTCCACCCAACGAGCGGCTCTGCCCGCGTGCTCGGCCTCGACGTCGTCAAGGATTCGGTTGCGATCCGCCGCCGCGTCGGCTACCTCCCGTCTGGCTTCGCCGTCTACGACTACATGAGCGGTCGGGAGTACTTGGACCACATGCGCGCGCTGAGCGGTCGGCCGTCCCTTC
>CAINCM010000002.1 GCA_903847005.1 uncultured Chloroflexota bacterium
AGAAACTCCTCCATGTTCTCGGCGAGCAGCCGGTAGAAGAGCGTCTCGTTTCGATCCTGGAGCGCGGCGAGTCCGATGTAGCGTTCGAGCGGATCCTGCTTTCGCCGAATCTTCTGCAGCTCGACGGCAACCTGCTCTTCGAGCGTGAGGACCGTTGCGGGGAGCAAGCCATCCAGACCGAGAAGTCGCCGCTCATCCTTGGTGAATGCGGTGTCCTTGTTCAGCGTGGGGCGGCTCAGCAGCGCCTTGCCGCGCTCTTTCACTGCGATCGGGGGGAGGGGCGTGCTCATAGGAGGGACAGGATAGCCGCGCGGCGGGTGTAAAGTCTGAGCATGGCTGCGACGATCCTCGTTGTCGAAGACGATCCCGCCGTCTCCCTCGCACTCGAAGTGGCGCTGAAGGGGGAGGGGTACACCGCGCTGCTCGCCGCAACAGGCGACAAGGGGCTCGAGATCGGCCTTGCGCAGGCACCGGATCTCCTCATCCTGGACGTCCGACTCCCTGGAATCGACGGTTTCGAACTGCTGCGCCGACTTCGCGCGGGTGGTTCGAAGGCGCCGGTGATCGTGCTCACGGCGCGCGACGAGGAGGTGGATACGATCCTCGGCCTCGAGCTCGGTGCGGACGACTACATGACGAAGCCCTTTCGGGTCCGCGAGCTGCTCAGCCGCGTGAAGTCCCAGCTGCGACGCGCATACGGCGACCTCGCCGATGCACTCGGCGGGCGCATCATCCGTGCCGACGAGCTGATCATCGACCTCGAGCGCCGTCGCGTCAGTCGCGCAGGGAAGAAGATCGCCCTCACGCCGACCGAGTTCGAGATTCTGCGTCTCCTGGCAGAGAAGCCCGGTCGCGTCTTCAGCCGACGCGACCTTCTCGAGCGAGTGCGCGACTACGACGCGGCGATCAGCGGCGACGAGAAGACCATCAACGTCCATGTGAGTCACCTGCGAGACAAGATCGAGGCAGATCCGTCGAATCCTCGCTATGTCAGCACCGTGCGTGGCGTTGGCTACGCATTTGCGGATAGGAGTGACCGCGGCGAGCGGAGCGGATCCTGAGCTCCATCTACACGCGTCTCTATAGCCTCCCGCCCCGAGGGCTCCGCGCGCGGCTCACGGCCGCCTTTCTCGGCATCTTGGCGGTCGCCCTCACGCTCTCGGGCCTGCTGGTGATCGACCGTGTCAGCAGCGAACTGCAATCGCAGGAGTTCGCCTCGTTGCAGGTGCGTCGCATGGCAGTCTCGAGCGCAGCGCGGAGCATTGCGATCGCCGCCGCATCGGACCAGAGCGTGGTGACGCGTGCAGGCGAACTGAATCCGCTCGTTCGAGAGCGGTTCCTGCTTCAGGACCCCGAACTCCAGGGACTCGCCACTGTGATCGCTCGCGCCGATGTTCGACTGCGTTTCGGCACATGGGACGAAGCGCAGCAGAAGTTCACGGCGCTCGAAGAGGCCACCTTCACCATCGACTCGTCTGGCGTGGAGGCGGCCGCCGGTGAGCGGCGTGATCCGATCGACAGCGGTTCGGAGATCGTCCTCCTTGGCGGTACGGAGACGCTTGGTGCGGTCGAGGTGACGCTGGAGCAGCCG
>CAINCM010000003.1 GCA_903847005.1 uncultured Chloroflexota bacterium
CGCCGTCGCAAGGATGCGACGTCGCGCGCTGATGCGGCGCGAAGACTCGACGTAGGCCGCGGCGGCCGCCTTCGGGCTCAGACCTTCCGTCACGCTCACTTGTCGCCGCCCGCGTAGTAGACCCATCGTCGCTGCGTTCCAAAGAGGATCAGGCTGAGCCCGAGCGTGATCAGGAAGAGCACCCATGCAAGTGTGGCGCCGTAGGAAGGATCCTGGTACGTGAAGAAGTTCTTGAAGAGGTAGATGTTGAAGAAGCTCGTCGAACCCTCGGGGTTGCCGTTGCCGCCGTTGAGCACCTGCGGCACGAGAAAGTACTGCAGGCTCCCCGCGACTCCGAGGATGAGGTTGTAGAAGATGACCGGCGTGATCATGGGGAGCGTGATGTGTCGCAGGCTCGCCCACCACCCTGCGCCGTCGACGGTGGCCGCCTCATAGAGCTCGGTCGGCACGCCGCCCAGACCCGAGAGGTAGATCACGACCGCCGATCCGATCCCCCAGATGCCCATCAAGACGAGTGCCGGATAGATAAGGGTGGGATCGTTCACCCATAGCGGCGGATCCGTCACCCCGAAGAGCTCGAGCAGTGTGTTCAGCGGTCCGTTCTGGCCGATCACGCCGGTCCAGCCGATGATGCCGGCCACGAACGGGATCACGTACGGCAGGAACCAGAGAACCCGGAACGTACCCGGCGCCACGAGCGCCTTGCTGTTCAAGACGAGGGCGACGGCGAGCGGCACGAGGATGCCGACCGGCAACGCGATGAGCATGAATCGGAAGGTCACGCCGAGAGCGTTCCACGCCTGCGGGTCCCCGAAGAAGCGGAACCAGTTGTCGAGCCCGATGAACTCGAAGCCTCGCTCGGCGCCAGTCAGCGACGCGTCGAAGAAGGTGAGGAGGAGGCTCGCAACGATCGGGAAGGCATAGAAGACGAGCAGGCCGATGAGCCACGGCGAGACGAACAGGTAGCCCCACTGCGCCTCGCGGCGCTCTGACGCGTTGCGGAAGATCTTCACTGATCAACGCCTTTCCATCGTCATCGCTCTCATCGAATCTGAAGCATCAGCAAACCTGGGATCTGCGCGGGGCGGGTGCGTCGTCGCACCCGCCCCGCGCCGTGTTCACGCAAGATCGAGACGAACGACCGAGTCTACTCGGCCTCGTCTGCGATCGCCTGGAGTGCCGGCAGGAACGTGTTTGTCACGTAATCCGACACGTTCATCGGCTCCTTCAGCAGCTTGGCCGAGAAGTCGCTGTAGATGTACTCCCTCGCCTTCAGATAGTTCGGGATGTACGCCTCGGCGCTCGGGGTCGATGCGTTGGCGTAGCTCGCCTTCGCAATGTCCCAGTTCACGCCCTGCGGATACTTCTTGTCCAACTCTGCAAAGAACGCATCCTGATCGGCTTCGCGCGCCGGCATGCCGCCGTAGATCACGAGCAGCTTCGCCGAGGCTTCGCCGAGCAGATACGTCATGAACTTGAACGCCTCGACCGGGTGCTTGCTGCCGGCCGAGATGCGGAACGTATCCGCATTCATGTCGTTGCTGGTCGTTCCACCGAACGACGGAGTCGGCGCGATGTTCCAATCTTCGCCGAGCACGTCGCCCAAGCAGCACGTGTACCAGGTGTACGACTGGGCCATGGCGATCTTCCCGGTTGGGAACGCGTTCCCCTGACCCCACTCCTCGAGCGCATTCACGTCGGCATTCGGAGTGAAGTAGTCCTTGAATGCAGCGTCGTTGTACCACTGCCAGGCATCGATCCAGCCGTCTGGGACTGCAAGCGTCTTGCCATCCGACTGCAGGAACTGGCCAGGCTTGAACCAGCTCGCCCACTCAGGCGCGCCGTTCCACGGCTGTGCGTATCCGTACTGGACGATCTTCTTCGGGTTGAAGCCCGCTTCGGTCGCATTCTTGCCAGCGCTGTCGACGGTCAGGAGCATGCCGATCTCACGGATCGTCTCCCAACTCCAGTCGACCTCTGCGCCGTTCAACATGTACTTGCCGCCGTACGTCGACGGTGGCATCTCAAGTCCGGCCTCTTCGAAGAGCGACGGACGGTAGAACATGAACGACGGGAAGGACGCGAACGGGAGCCCGAGCTGTCCCTGGCCTCCGACGGCAAACGCCTCGACTGCGGCCGGTGGGAACTGCGCCAGGTCATACCCCGTCTCCGCAATGAGCGGCGTGAGGTCGAGCCACTGTCCGTAGAATCCGTTCGATCCCGCCACGCCTGCAGGTCCAACCACATCGGGCGGATTCCCTGCGGCGTTCTGCGTCAGCAGCGTGTTCTTCGCGTCGGCGTTCGGTACCACCTCGAGGGTGACCTGGATGTTCGGGTTGGCGGCATTCCAGGCGTCAACCACCTCCTGCTGCACCGGTACCTGTGTCTCGACGTTGTCGCCGGTCCCAAGGCCGACGAACCAGCGCAACTGCACGACCTCAGTCGGTTCCGTCGAAGACGACGAGCCGCCACACGCAGCGACCAGCATCATCACCGCGGCGATCGCGCTGAGACGCCACTTCCTCTGCTTCATGAGTCCCTCCTACTTTTCGCGAGGGCGCCCCCCAACGGGGGGTGCCTGCTGCGCGTATGAATACGCCTCAGAGGGGTGCGACGGCGCCTCAGGCGCGGCGGGCGCAACCTTAGGAGGGGGTTGGGCGTAGTCGGAGCCTAGAATCAGCCCCGTCCAGCCTCGCTGCAGGGTGGGCGACGGCCTGCGCGGGCCAACGAGGAGGGTGAATGAAGATCAGCATCATCGGAGCGGGGAGCACCTACACCCCTGAGCTCATCGAGGGGATCGGCGAAGGGCGGCTGGGTGCCCCGCTCCACGATCTCGTCCTCATGGACGTCGATCGAGGGCGCCTCGATATCCTCGGCGGGCTGGCCAAGCGCATGCTCGAGAAGGCGGGGTGGAGCGGACGGCTGACGCTCACCACATCGCGCGACGAAGCGCTCGACGGTCCAGACGCCTGCCTGGTGCAGTACCGCATCGGCGGATCTGCAGCACGAGTCAAGGACGAATCGATCCCGCTCCCCCACGGCGTCCTCGGCCAGGAGACCGTGGGCCCGGGTGGCTGGGCAAAGGCGCTGCGCACCGTGCCTCCGACGATCGAGATCGCCGAAGCGCTGGCGAAGAGCAGTCCGAAGGCGTGGCTGCTCGACTTTGCGAATCCTGTTTCCATGGTGAGTCAGGCGCTGATCGGCGCCGGGCATCGGGCGGTCGGACTCTGCAACTCGGCGATCGGGCTGCAACGGAACGCGGCGAAGCACTTCGGCGTCGCGCCGGAGCGAGTGGAGATCGAGTCGGCAGGGCTGAATCACGGCGCCTGGTATCGCGAGATCCACGTCGACGGCAAGCCCACGCTCGAGCAGCTCATCGCAACGGAAGGAGCGCGACTCGCCGAGATGACTGGCTGGAGCGAGGCACAGCTGCGCGAGGAGCGCGCGATCCCGAGCTACTACCTGCGCTACTACGCCGAACCGGAGCAGGTCCTAGCCGAACAGCGCGCCGCGGGAACCCGCGGACTCGAAGTCGCGAAGATCGAGGCGCAACTCCTCGAGATGTACAGGGACCCGGCGCTCGCCGAGAAGCCGAAGCTGCTCGAGAGCCGCGGTGGCGCCTTCTACTCGGCGGCGGCGCTCGATCTCATCGCAGCACTCACCGGCGCGCGTCCGGCGCGACTGGTCGTCAACGTCCGCAACGACGGCGCGATACCCGATCTCCCCGACGACCAAGTCATCGAGGTGCTCAGTGAGGTCGACGCCACCGGTGCGCGCCCGATCCCGATTGCACCGCTCGGCGGGACGCGCCGCGACCTGATCCTCAAGCTCGGTGCGTTCGGGAAGGCCACCGTTGCCGCAGCGCTCTCCGGCGATCGCACGGCGGCGATCGACGCGCTGGCACTGAATCCGCTCGTCCCGAACCGCGATGTGGCCGAGGCGATCGGAGGCGAACTCCTCGCCGCACACGCCGCACACTTGCCGCGTTTCGCGCGCTGATCGCATCGGTATAGCGCGTCAACACGACGCGTCGGGGGATTGCTGGTGCAAACGACCGGTCGGCGTGCCTCAGACCTTGACGGGTTTCGCCTTCTTGATCGCGGCGCGCAACGCCGCCTCCGCTCGCGCGCGGGCGGTCGGCCCGACCCCGGACTCGTCGAGCGCATAGAGGAGCGCGCCGAGCGCCGGGGGCTCGCGCAGTGGACGGATCTCGGCGTTAGGAATCGCATCGCTGAGCGCGTTGTAGAGGCGCGCGCGATATCCGGGAAGCGAGGACAGGATCGTGCTTCCGATGAGCACGATGGGAATCCGACGTCGGCGCGACGGCGCGCGGCGCTGCGCGGCCACGGCAAAGGCCACCGCGTGGTCGATCATCAGCGTCTCGATCTCGCGGGCAACGCGATCGCCGCGCTCGGACTCCTCGAGAAGCACGCGTCCCAGCGCGCCGATGCCGCCGTTTGGAACGCGGTTCTCTAGCACCGCGTCGAGAAGCGCGCGAAGCGAGGGGAATCGGGTCGCGCGCAAGATCGCACGGCCGAGGCTGGTGCGCGGACCACGCCCCTCGCGGGCGCGCACCGCAGCGCCGAGCGCCGCCACACTGAGACCGCTGCCGCCGCCGAAGTCGCCGGAGATGTCGCCGAGCGCGGCAAAGCGCGCGGTTCTCCCCTTCTCGTTCACGCCGATCGCGTTCACGCCGGCGCCGCCGACGATCGCGATCCCCACGCCGTCGCGGGTCGCCACGCGCAGGCCGGCCTCTGAGTCGTTTCGCGTCGAGAGGCGATTCGCCAGTCGCGCCGCACCGCGGCCGGCGAGCGCGCCGCGTACCGCCTTCGCATCGCGAGGCGTGTCGATCCCCGCCATGCAGAGCGCCACCGCCGCCGGCCGTTCGCCTCGGCGCTTCGCCCGTGCCAGCGCGGCGTCGATGCCGGAACGGAGCAGTGCCGCCGCCGGGAGGAGTCCGATCCCCTGGGGATTGCTGCCGCCGACCCGGACCCACGCGAGCAACCGTCCGCTCGTGTCGGCGAGGATGATGTCGGTCTTCGAGTTGCCGCCATCCACTCCGACGATCAGTGGATGCGCCGCGCGGGCTCCCAGATCGCGTCGATTCGCAGCTCGTGCCTTCGCACTTCGCGCCTTCGGACTTCGCTTCGCGGCGCGTCGCTTCGTCGTCACCAGTCAATCTCCCCGAAGTTGTCTGGAATCTCCTTCTGATCGAGCTCGTCTACGGTGACGAAGGTGGCGCCCTCGTCGCGGAGCCGTGCGACGATGCGCGCGATCTTCTCGTGCGTGTACGACGGCCACGTGTGGAAGAGGAGGATCGCACCGTCACCGTGAGCACGCGTGCTCTCGACCGCCGCGTCCTCCATGTGCTGCGCCGTCTCACGATGATCCCAGTCGTCCCCCGTTGCGCTCCAGAGCACCTGTCGGTACCCGAGTCGATCGAGCGCAGCGCGCACGCGCGGATCTTTCGCGCCCGCACCGAACGGCGAGCGAAACCACGGCGCCGGATCGCGCTTGCAGATCGCTTCGATCGAACCGGCGGCCGCCTTGATGTCTTCCATCAGCCCAGCTTCGGTGAGCAGGTTCATCTTGGCGTGATAGTGCGAGTGATTGCCGATCAGATGACCGTCCTCTGCGATGCGACGCGCCTGGTCCGGGAATGCCTCGGCCCAACGCCCCTGTACGAAGAACGTCCCGCGAACCTCGAGGCTGCCGAGCGTCTCGCGAAGGCGATCCTCTGATCCGACCAGGTGATGCGGTCGGTCTGGATGCTCGGCGTCGAAGGTGAGTGCCACGCGCATGTTGTTCACAGCCTCATTCTCACATCAGCCGCCGAGTGCGCGACGCACGGTTTCGAGCTCGCTCGAACCGATCGTCAGCTCGTGCGCGTAGGAGTACCAGTACCCGCCGTCGCGTGCGAAGGCGGGGAGTGCGCGCAGCGTCGCTTCGACTTCGCTCCACGAGACGCCGAGCGCGGAGAGCGTCGACCGCGTCCCGGCGGCGTCGACGATGCTGCGCGCACGTTCGTGGCCGAGGCCGGTCAACGCGGTCATCGTCAACACGCCGAGCACGACGAGTTCGCCGTGCATGATCGTGCGTCCCGTCACCGCCTCGAAGCAGTAGGCGAAGAAGTGCTCGCTCCCCTCTTCGAATCGCGCATGTCCGAGATCGTGGCAGCGCCACCCGATCTCGCGATGCAGCTCCATCAGCGACCGGATGCCGGCCTCCGAGCGCGCGGCGATCTCAGGTGCCGCATCGGCGAGAGCCTGCACGTAGCGTTCGGAGGCACGGGCGCCGTCGTCGTCCCACGCCGGATCGATCCCCTTCCCGACCGCGAGGCGCCAGTCTGCGAGTGCGGTGAGGCAGGAGAGCACGTCGCCGATCCCGGCGGAGAGCAGCGCGGGCGGCGCAGCGGCGAGGATCTCGAAGTCGACCAGCACCTCGTCGGGGACCGCGTCGCCGTCGTATCGCACGCGCTCTCCGTCGCGCAGCGCGCTCATTCGCGTGAAGCAGGCGTCGACCGATGCGAGCGTCGGCAGCTGGACGAGCGGCAGGTCGCGGCGCCACGAGATCCACTTCGCCACATCCATTGCGGTTCCTCCGCCGACCCCGACGACCGTCACTCCCTCGGGCGCGCTGCGCGCCTGTGCATCGAGCGTCGCCTGGTCAAGGCCGCCGGTCATCAGCAGCGCACGCGGCGCGGTGCCGAACCGCGACTCGACGATCGCCCAGGCCTCTGGCTGCGAGACGACGAGCGTGGCGCCGAGACGATCCCCGAGCCCGCGAGCGAGTCCGTGCGCGTAGGCGGCGGGGAAGCCGTGGGCGGCATCGAAGCCCGCGTAGCCGGCGCGAGCGCTCACGGCTCGGTCACCCCGTGTGATTGGCCGATCTCCGCCGTCGCGTCCTGTGCGTCCGGTGCGCCACTGTTCAGCCATGCGCGAAGTCTGCCTGAATGGATGGGTGCTCAGCGTCGTGCGTTCCAGATCACGTCGAGCAGCGAGTCGGGACCCGCTGCATCCTGGGAGAGCTCCCAGATCATCACTCCCGACGCGTCGTCCGTGGCGAGCGCAACCTTGGCGCGCAGCGTGGCGGGGCCGTTGTAATAGCGATCTTCGGACAGGTACGACACCCGATCGCCGTTCGCCGCTGCAGGATCCGACGCAAGCAGCGCTCGGTACGGGATTCCGCCGGGTCTGGCATAGAACGGCACGCCGAGGACCCGTTTTTCGCGAACGAGTCCAACTTCGTCCCAGGTCGCGAGCGCTCGTTCGGCTAGCTGCAACGACGAGTGGTCTGTCGCTCCACCGTCGTAGGCCATGATGTTCGCGAAGTCGATGAGATCGAACACTGCCGGATCGATCCCGTCGGCGTGGGTCGCATCGGCGATCACGGCGGCGGTGAGCAGCAGACTAGACGGGAGTGCGGCGCGAAGTTCGCGCATCAGCGCGAGGAAGTTCTCGCTCGACGCACCGGCATCCGGATACTCCCAGTCGATGTCTACGCCATCGAGCTGATACGCGGCGACGAACTCAGCGACGGCAGCAACAAAACGCGAGCGCCGCTCCTCGGCAGTCGCCAGCGCCTCGAACTCATCATCCGAACCCCACCCGCCGACGGAGATCAACACCTTGGCGCCCGACGCGTGCGCCTGCTCCACGACGCGGCGCAGCTGGGTCGGCGAACCGAAGGGCTTCAGCTCGCCGTTCCTCTTCGGAAGCAGGAAGGCGAAGTTGACATGCGTGAGGTGCGAGAAGTCGATCAGATCCACGACGGCGGCGGCGGTCATGTATCCGACGATGCGAAACTGCGAATCGGTGCTGGACCGCTCTTCAGGGTCTGCGCTGCATCCGACGAGCATGACGACGCACAGAAGAAGGGCCGTGGCTCCGAAGCTCAGACGCATGGGTTTAGGGTACGCGACCTACAGTGATCGCAACTGGGAGTGTCACGATACGTAGGACAACGAGGCGAGCGGCGCGGTGGTCACCCTCGCAATCGAGATCAAGTAGTCGAACGATCGGCTACCGCTTCGTCGTCACCTTGGCGGCGAGCGACGCGGCGGATGGACCCGCGGGAATTGCATAGGCGCGCAGACGCACGCTGTATTTCGTTCCTGGATCGAGTCCTGTGATTGCACAGGTGCGCTCTGATGCAACTGCAACGCACGTTCGCGTGTCGTGGCCGCGCGCACGCGCCTCGGCAATCCAGCCAGCCGGTGCGCTCCCACTGGTCGCCGCGCTCCATTGGACGGTGATTTGGGTGCGCCGTGCCACGAGCGTCGGGGCCGCTGGACGCGCCGGAGCCGGGCCGGCCCACGCGGCGATGCACGGGCGACCGCTCCCGCCCGGTTCGGCGCTGCGCAGCCGAATCGCGGCGTAGGCGAGCGAGTGAGCCGAACTTGCGAGTGCGTCGGGGGCGGCAGGGAGCCCGCTGCCGATCGACGTCAGGCTCTGACGGGTCGGATCCCAGAGGGCGAGGTTCTGCAGGATGGTCGCTCCAGAAGCGTCGAACGCTCCGCCAACTGCCACGCGGCCGTCTGGCAAACGTGAAAGCGCCGAGATCCAGGCCGTGCGGCGCGATCGAGTCAGCCCGCTGCCGACGCGATCCCAGCCGTAGCCGCTGATCGCACTCTCGCGCACCAGCGTTGCTCCGTACCAGCCGATCCCAGTCCCGGCCATCAGCGCACCGCCGCCGTCGACGACCATGGATCGCGCGGCATCGCCCAGCGTTCCACTCGTTGCGCTCGCCACCCAGCCACCCGACGCAGTGGACCAACGCGCGATCAACGCGTCGCTCGAACCAACTTGAAGGCGACCCCCCACATGGATGGCACCAGACGGCGCAAACGCCACGGATTCGACGAGTCCACTCAGCGGCGCGCTCGCAGAGGATGCGAGTCGGACCCAGCCGCTGGCAGGATCCCACAGGGCCACGTTCGCGCCCTTCCCCTTTCCTGGCACGGTGAAGCGTCCGCCAACCGCGACGCGACCAGTCGCCGCATCCACCGAGATCGCTCGGACGAGCACGCTGCCGCGCAGGTTCGACCCAAGTGAGGTCCAGCGCCCGCTCTTAAGGTTGAATTGAGCGATCCCTCTCGCCGCGATTCGCCCTGATGGCGTGACGACGGCGCTGAAGTCACCACCCACATAGAGACGCTGACGTGCCACGTCAACGCCGAACGCGGTCACCGTTGCAACGCTGCCGTCTGCGCGCCTCAGCGAAGCGAACGGTCTCCAGGTTCCGCGCCTCGGATCGCGAACGGCGAGGCCGTTGACCGCGACGCCGCCGGCACGCGTCAACTTGGTGCCGCCGACGAGCAGCCGTCCATCGGGAAGTTCGGCAAGCGCCGTGATGCGGCCAGACCAGTCGCTCGCATCCGTGTCGGGATTGTTCGACGTCAGGTCGACCCAGCGCGGCGCACCGGTCAGCGTGTCGGTGCCGACCGTGCCCGTGTCGCCGCAGACGAGCAGTGCCGCTGGCGCGACCACGGGAAACGGCTCCGGATTTGCGCGCTCCGCCGCAGTGAGTCCGGCTCCGGCCACGCCGGCAATCGCCTGTGCCGAACTCGGTGCCGCAGCGTCGATCAGGTCGATCAGGTTGATCGCAAGATCGTCGGCGTAGTTGCCAGGCGTTCCCATGCCGTTCGCTGTGACGGCAATGGTGACGCCGAGTTCTGGGACATGGCGAAGCGTCGTGCTTGCTCCGCTGTACCCACCGGTGTGCCCGTAGGTTCTCAGTCCGCCGAGCCAGCTTCGATCCATCATCGTCCCTACCGTGTATGACCACGGGAAGCCCGTCAGGTTTGCAATCCCGTTGATGAGCTGCGTCTGCCTCCCCTCCAGCAGCCTGTCACCCCAAAGAAGCTCGCCAAAGGTCGCAAGATCGCGAGGTGTGGCAAAGAGGTCGCCCGCGCCGCGCAGGATCGCCGCGGCGGAGCGGGTCGGCCCCCAGCCTGGTTGTCCAAATGGCCGCATCTTGCCTCGTGACCAGATGTGCGTGCGCGACGCACTGGCAACGGGACCGAACCCAGTCTCACTGAGTCCGAGTGGCTTGATGATCAGCGCCTGCATCAACTCGCGCCAGCTCGCTCCGGTTGCCTTCTCCGCCGCTAGCGTGATCAATGTGAAACTGGAATTCGAGTAGTCGAAGTCTCCGATCTCTCCGCGCGGCAGCAGGTTCTGAACGGCGGTCTTCGGTCCGACCTTGCCGTTCGGATGCTGGATCAACCAGTTCATCCGCGTGTACTTGTCTGTCAGCCAATCGCTCATTCCACCTTCGTGACGCAGCAGGTCCTCGATGGTCGCCTCCGGTCGGACATCTGCATAGGGAACGAGCGACGCGGCGCGTGTGCTCAGGGGCAGCACGCCGCACGCATCCAACAACAGCGCAACCGCGGCAGTGAACGGCTTGCTCACGCTCGCCAGCGCAAACGGTGTCGCTGGCGTCACCCTGCGGCCGCTGTAGCTATCCGCAACGCCGCTCACCGCTGACACCTCTCTGCCGTCATCCCAGCGGAGCGCAACGGAGAGCCCTGGATAGCGGGTGCGACGGTTCTCTCGCCAGGTTGTGACGCGCGCTTGGATCCTCTCTTCTAGCGCGGGATCCACAGGGCGGGTAGACGGAGGGGGGACGGGACGTGCGGCACAGGCCCTCCAGTTGTCACTCGCCGCCACCGCAGGACTTGGCGCACTGAGCTGCGTGATGAGGCCCCCGGCGACCAAAAGAAGTGCGAGCGTCAATCGGGCGATGCGGATCATTCTCTGATTGTGAGGGAAGGGCCAAGCTGGCGCTGATGGGATGTTGGCTAGCTCCCTGACTCGCGCACGATCATCCCGGCAGCGACGGTGCGATTCGTGGATTCGTCCACGAGGATGAATGCACCCGTCTGTCGGTTCGCAAGATACGGATCCACGAAGAGCGGCTTGGTCGAGCGGAGGCGGATGCGGCCGATCTCGTTGAGGGCGAGGCCCTCGACGCCCTCCACGCGGTGCAGCGTGTTGATGTCGATGCGATAGTCGATCTGCTTCACCACTGCACGAGCCCATCGCGTGGTGTGCTTGATGGCATACGTCTTGCCTACGCTGAGCTGCGCGCTCTCATCCATCCAGCAGATCTGAGCATCGATGTCTTGCATCACCGCTGGGACGTTGTTGGGGCGGCAGAGCATGTCGCCACGGCTGATGTCGATCTCATCCTTCAACGTGATCGTGACCGCCATCGGCGGATACGCCTCGGTCACCGGGCCATCCGCCGTGTCGATCGAGGCGATCTCGCTCTCCAGGCCCGCGGGCAGCGCACGAATGCGGTCGCCGGGCTTCAAGACACCCGAGGCGATGGTCCCTGCATACCCGCGATAGTCGCGGTTCTCATGCGACTGCGGACGGACGACGTACTGCACGGGGAATCGAACGTCCACGAGGTTGCGATCGCTCGCCACGTGCAGCCGCTCGAGGTGGCTCAGCAGGGGCGCTCCGTCGAACCAGGGCATGGTGGCAGAACGCGTCACCACGTTGTCGCCGAGCAGTGCGGAGAGCGGGATAAAGGTGAGGTCGCGCACCCGCAGTCGCGCGGCGAACTCAGTGAACTCGCGGCGAATGCCTTCGAAGACCTCTTCGGACCAATCGACCAGATCCATCTTGTTGACGCAGACCACCATGTGCGGCACGCCGAGCAGCGTGGCAATGAAGGCGTGCCGGCGGCTCTGTTCCGTCATCCCCTTTCGCGCATCGACCAAGACGAGGGCGACGTCTGCCGTCGACGCACCGGTGACCATGTTGCGCGTGTACTGGATGTGGCCGGGAGTGTCGGCAATGATGAACTTGCGGCGGGGGGTCGCAAAGTACCGATACGCAACGTCGATCGTGATCCCCTGCTCGCGCTCTGCGCGAAGGCCGTCGGTCAGCAGCGAGAGGTCCGTGTACTCGTCGCCACGTTCGCGGCTGACACGCTCGACGGATTCAAGCTGGTCCGAGAAGAGCGATTTAGAGTCGAAGAGGAGGCGCCCGATCAGCGTGCTCTTCCCATCGTCGACGGACCCCGCTGTAGCGAAGCGAAGGAGGTCGGCCTCCATCAGAAGTAGCCCTCCTTCTTCCGATCTTCCATCGCCGCCTCGGAGACCTTGTCGTCGCCGCGCGTGGCGCCGCGCTCGGTGATGCGCACCGCCGCGATCTCTTCTACGACTTTCGCCACGGTGTCGGCGAGGGACTCTACCGCGGCGGTGAGGTTCGCGTCGCCCATGGTTCGATACCGCACGCTCAACTTCTTGGTGGTCTCACCGGGCTTGAGCGCGACAAACTCGTTCACGGCGTAGAGCATGCCGTCGCGCTGCACAACCTCGCGCTCGGCGGCCAGGTAGAGCGACGGGATCTCGATCTGCTCCGCCTCGATATAGGACCAGATGTCGAGCTCCGTCCAATTGGAGAGCGGGAAGACGCGAATGCTCTCCCCTGGAAAGACCTTCCCGTTGTAGAGGCTCCAGATCTCCGGGCGCTGGTTCTTCGGATCCCACTGGCCGAACTCGTCGCGGAAGGAGAAGACGCGCTCCTTCGCGCGGGCCTTCTCTTCGTCGCGGCGACCGCCTCCGAAGAGCGCGTCGAACCTCTCGCGCGCCGCTGCCTCCAACAGGACCGGCGTCTGGATGCGGTTGCGCGAGCCGTTCGGCTCCTCTTTCACCACACCCCGATCGATCGCGTCTTGTACGGAGGCGACGACGAGCCGGAGCCCGAGCTGCGACGCCCAGCGATCGCGGTACGCAATCACTTCGGCAAAGTTGAGGCCGGTGTCCACATGCATCACTGGGAACGGGATCGGCGCGGGGGCGAACGCCTTGCGCGCCACATGCAACATGACGATGGAGTCCTTCCCGCCGGAGAAGAGCAGGCAGGGGCGCTCCATCTCCGCCGCGACCTCGCGGAAGATGTGGATGCTCTCCGCTTCGAGGGCGGCGAGCTGACTCATCACATGGCTCTTCAAGGGGCGATCCTCATCAGGTTGATTCTGCCGCACCCGCGCCGCTCGCACCTGACCCGCTCACGCGTCCCGGCCCGAAGCCCGCCGCGTCGAGGAGCGCACGCACCTCGTCGGCGCGGTCAGGGTGGCAGACCATAAGGTCTGGGAGGAGCAGCTCTGCGCCGTTGTACCTGAGCGGCGAACCGTCGAGTCGTGTGGCAACCAGGCCCGCCGCCAGCGCCACCGCAACCGGGGCTGCCGAGTCCCACTGATATTGGCCGCCCGCGTGGAGGTAGACG
>CAINCM010000004.1 GCA_903847005.1 uncultured Chloroflexota bacterium
ACGCGCGAGCCGATGCGGATGATCTCGATGTGCGGGATCTCGCGCAGGCCGCGCAGGATCTTCTCGAAGAGCTTCGGCGCAAGGGTGAGGCCGTCGCCACCGCTGATCAACACATCGCGCACCTGTGGCGTGCGGCGCAGATACTCGAGCTGCGCTTCGTGATCCTTGGAGTTGAAGTTCTGCGTCGGGTCGCCGACGATGCGCGAGCGCGTGCAGTAGCGGCAGTACGACGCGCACTGCGTGGTGACGAGCATTAGCACGCGGTCCGGATAGCGATGCACAAGGCCGGGGACCGGCGAGTGACGGTCTTCGCCGAGCGAGTCTTCCATCATCGCGGTGAACGCCTGCTGTTCGGAGCCGACGGGGATCACCTGGCGGCGAATCGGATCGTTCGGATCCTTCGGGTCGATGAGGCTGATGAAGTACGGCGTGATGTCCACGCGGAACTTGCCGTCCGCGGAGAGGCCTTCGCGCTCGTCGTCGGTCAGCTCGAGGATCTCGCCGATCTCTTCGAGGGTGTTGACGCGGTTGGAGAGCTGCCAGCGCCAGTCGTCCCACTGTTCGTTCGGCACGTCGCGCCACTTCGGCGCGCGGCGGCTGCGCAGTGGGAGGCCGTCGGGACCGAGCGCCTTGGCGGGATCGCGCGGGTTCACCCACGCCGCATCGGCGGCGGCCGTTGCGGCGGCGTTCGACTTCAGGATCTCGGCTGCGTCCATCTTCTCCCCCTCGCGGGTGCCCAGGGCCACGCCCTGGTTGGATACGGAGTATCCACCATGAATCAGACCTTGGGTAGCCCTCGGGCGGCCTGCCGCCTTGCCGCCCACCTGTTCAGGAGCACGATCGCCGCGAGCGAAGCCGTCGCGAAGGCGAGAAGCGCGAGGTACTCCTGGGCCGAAGAGGGCGGTGCGAAGAGCGCCAGGTCGATCTCCTCGGTCGCAAGAAGGGCGAACGAGAGCCCGCCAGAGGCGGCAATCGCAGTGAACCAACCAAACAAGGAGCTTCGTCGAAGCGCCATCGCTCCGCCGTCACCTGGGTCGACAAGGTTCAACAGGGCTCCCTGGCTTCCGGCCACGACAACAACGCCAAGCACTCCATCGACAACCACGCGAATCGGCAAGGTTGCGTCGGGCACGGCGGAGTCGACTGCATCCATCAAGAACCAGGCGACCGTCGCGAATGCAACAAGCAACATGGTCGCCGTCCACGCGCCGCGTGCGGTGAGTGCCTCGGGCAACACCGTACGGAACTTCCGCACCGTGAAAAGCCCGATGAGGAATCCAGGAACGACCCCGCTGAGGTGCGCTGCAATCAGCGCAATGGAGGCAACGAGGAGGCTCGGCCACTCCGCACGGAAATCGCCCGTGTCACGGTCGCGTTTGCGATGTAGAAGCATCTGCGGAATCGCGTACCAGGTAGAGATTGCGAACACGGCGATCGCACCGAACGCCGCCGATTGCGCAACCTGACCAAGTGGGGGGATCGCCTCGATCGGCGCATTCAACTGCGCCAGAACCTGACCGGCGGCAAGGAACAGGAAGACGTCGGCGCGGATCCCGAAGATGCGCGGTGCCGCAGGATCGGAGCTCGACCGGCGGATTCTCGAAAGAAGTTCTCCATACGCGCGCTTGGCGCGCTCTTGGATGAGGTTGAAAGGAAACTCCAAGGCGATGCCGAGCAGTGCAACGATGAGAATCG
>CAINCM010000005.1 GCA_903847005.1 uncultured Chloroflexota bacterium
ACCTGCACCGAAAGTCGCTCTTGCACATCCAGAAGCTTGACGAGCGGGCGCCTGTCGGCGATCTCGCCAAACCATGCTTCACCGATCGGCTCTCGTGATGAGACGTTCGATGTCGCGTCGTTGCCCACGATCTGCTTGAGTCGCTCCCCGCCCCACACGCGAGGGACGAGTCGTGGCGCAATCAGTCTCACGCCTGCTCCAATGTCAGCGCAGCAGCGCGGCGACCGCCGTTGCCACGATCGGGATCTTCGCGGCGGAGAGACCGGCAAAGTTGATGCGGCCGCGCGCAACAAGATAGATCGCGTGTTCGTCACGGAGGCGGGCAAGCTGCGCGTCGCTCAGCCCGAGCAGCGAGAACATCCCGCGTCCCGTGAGGAGGTGCGAGAAGTCGCCCGCGCCGGCCTCGGCGAGCGCCGCCACAAAGGCACGCCGGTTGCCGTTGATGCGCTCGCGCATCGCGGTGACCTCGAGCTCCCACTGCGCGCGCAGCGCATCGTCACCGAGGATCTCGGTGACGATCTCACCGCCGTGGCCTGGCGGGTTCGACCAGGCGGCGCGGATTGCAACCTTTGCGTGCGTCAGGATGGCGGCGGCGGCGGCCGGATCTGCCGCGACAATGGCGAGGGCGCCGACGCGTTCGTCATAGAGCGCAAAATTCTTGCTGGCGCTGGCGGCCACAAGCACCTCGCCGCCTGTGGCAAGGAAGGCGCGCAGCGAAGCCGCATCTTCGACCAGGCCGTCGCCGAGTCCCTGGTATGCGAAGTCGAGAATCGGGAGAACGCCGCGCGCAGCAACCGCATCGGCGATCGCGCCCCACTGCGCCGCCGTCGGATCGATGCCGGTTGGATTGTGGCAGGCACCGTGGAAGATGAAGGCGTCACCTGGTTTGGCGGACGCGATCGCGCCGAGGACGGCCTCCAAGTCGAGTTCGCGGACGTTCGCGGTGGTCCACGGATGAGAGCGATGGCGCACCCCGACGGCGTCGGCAATCTGCGGATGATTCGGCCAGGTCGGGTCGCTCACCCAGATCTCTGCGCCCGGTCGCAGTCGCCTCACCAACTCCACGGCGAGTCGTACGGCACCGGTGCCACCCGGTGTGTGGAGCACCTCGACGCGACCGCTGCTCGCCACCGGAGGGAGCGCTCCGAATGGCGCGCCAGGCTCCCGGAAGATGAGTGCCCGCATCAGCTTCACCAGTGCAGGGTCGCCACCGATCGGCTTGTAGAGCTTGGTGGTGGCGCTGCTCAGGATGCGGCGCTCCGCCTCGCGGACGCTGGCCAGGATCGGCGTGACGCCGTTCTCCTCCATGTAGACGCCCGCGGCGAGGTTGATCTTCTCCGGTCGTGGGTCGGCGCGGAAGGCCTCCACGATCCCGAAGATGGGATCAGAAGGGGCGCTGCTGATCTTTGCGGAGAGGCTGCCGTCCACCATGCGGTGAGTCTAGCCGAGGCTCTTCTGGGGCCGACACGCCCCGCCTCGCGTTTCTCTCGAGAGGCGTACGATCGCGCTGATGGATTTCTTCGACCTCGATCCGATCGGCTGGGCACTCCTCGGCTTTCTCGCCGGCGGACTCTCCTCGTGGCTCATCCGCGGACGCGCGGCGCGAGGCTGTCTCGCCAACATCTTGGTTGGCGTGCTCGGTGGGCTGATCGGCGGCACTCTCGCCAAGAGCACCGGCTTCGGCGACGCGGGTGGCTTTCTTGGGTCGCTCTTCGTCGCGCTGCTCGGTTCGGTACTCTTGCGACTCGCCATTGAGTTTGTCGATCGGAGGCCACACCGGTGAGCGAAGAGAGAACGTTCAGCCCAGGGCTCGCCGGCATCATCGGCGCCGAGACAGCGATCGGGTTTGTCGACGGAGCCAACGGGAAGCTGCTCTATCGCGGCTACCCCATCGAAGAGGTTGTCTCCAAGGGGACGTATGCAAGCGTGCTCGACCTGCTGCTTACGGGAGAGTGGCATCCGAACGTCGTGCTGGAGCCGGCGAAGGTGCCTCCCGCCGTGCTCGCAGCACTCCGCCTCCTTCCCGCCCACGCACACCCGATGGATGCGCTCCGCACTGCGATCTCCGTGTGGGGCGCGGGGGAGCGACTCGGCTGGCCGCCAACCGCAGACGAGGCGCGCAAGATCGCGGCCTTTGCGCCGTCCGCACTCGCCGCGTTTGCGAGGCTTCGCCAGGGCCGGGAGCCCATCGATCCCGAACCGGGACTCGGGATCGCCGCCGCGTTCTTGCAGCAGCTGCACGGCACGGCACCAGACCCGGCAACGGCGCGCGCACTCGACGCCTATCTGATGGCGGGCGCAGAGCATGGACTCAACGCAAGCACGTTCGCCGCGCGCGCGATCATCGCCACGCGCTCTGATATCGCCTCCGCCATCTGCGGAGCGATCGGCGGACTCAAGGGTCCGCTTCACGGCGGTGCACCCGCCGAGGTGATCGGACAGCTCGGCGAGATCGGATCGATCGATCGCGCCGAGGACTGGGCGCGCGGCAAACTGGCGCGACGCGAGCTGATCATGGGCTTCGGACACCGCGTCTACCGCGCGTACGATCCGCGCGCGGCGGCGCTGCGCAAGGTGGCGGAGGCGATGCCAACGCGGCCAGATTGGCTCGACCTTGCGATCGGCGCCGAGGAGGTGATCCTGCGCGTCTTCGAGGAGATGAAGCCGGGCCGAGCCATGAAGACGAACGTCGAGTTCTATGCCGCCGCGGTGCTGCAAGGCGTCGGCCTTGCGCCGGATCTCTTCCCCGCCACGTTTGCGATTGCGCGCATCGCCGGCTGGTCGGCACACGTCATCGAGCAGGCCGGCGTCGACAAGATCATTCGTCCAGACGCGCGCTACATCGGCCATCCAGAGCGGCACCTGCCGAGCTGATCGCCCGTGCGCCGCGCGGTGCGGCGCGTCAGCGCTACTTCTCTCCGCGCAGCGCCTTCGCGATCTGTTCGCCGTGATCGAGCGGATGCTTCGAATATCCAGCCAGCCAGTCGGCGAGCGTGTACCTGCCGCGCTCGGTGTGCTCTCCGTACCGCGCAAGATCCTCGTCCTCGAGGTGGCGCAAGACTGCGAGCGAGCCGGCGCGGACGGCAGAGAAGATCGCGAGAGGCGTCTCGATCGGATCGTTCTCGTACCCGAGTGCGGGATGCACGGCCCAGAGGTTTTCGTCGTAGCCCTGGATGATCGATCCGAGCGGCTCCGCAACCAACCGTCGGAGGCGCGCATACGATTGCGCCTCGCTGTCCGCAAGGTGATGGATCACCTGGCGCGGCGACCAGCCCTCTGGATGCTTGAGGTCGAGCGCACTGCGATCGAGTGCCGCCACCTGCGCCTCGAATGCGCGCGTTGCCGCCTCGTATGCGGCGACGCGATGCGCGTTGAGTCTCACTTCCCGGCGACCCAGGCGATCATGTTCGCCATCAGCGGGGCGAAGCCATCCCACTTCACGAACGTTTCGGGGCACCAGTGTGGCCCGATGTCAGAGGTCCAGACGAGTGCGCGACCCTTTCCTGCCTCCGCCGCCGCAATGAGCGGATCGCCGTTGACCGACGCGACCAAGGTTGCGCCGGGCTTCAGCGTGACGCGGTTGTAGCCGAGCAGCGCCGGCATCTCTGCAGGGACGCCGGCGAGCACCGGGTGCGTTGCAGCGTGGACCTGCGGAACGCTCCCTTCCGGAGTTTCGACCCGGTCGTCATGCGTGAGGCAGGTCACGGGGAGCACCGCCTCGACGGCGGTGCCGGCGAAGCGCGCCTTCGCCTCGAATCCCTGGAAGCTCAGATAGCCGCCCGCCATGATCAGCGCGCCGCCCTCCTTCACCCACTCCGCGAGCAGCGTCAACCGGTTCGGCGCCGACTTCCCCTGCAGCCACGTCTCGGTTGGCAGGAGGAAGGAGTTGGTTCCGATGTCGGAGAGGACGACCGCGTCGTACGCGTCGAGTCCCGCCTTGGTGAACGGGAACTTTGCGGGGACGTCATGTGCGTAGAGTTGCTCCACCTCGATCCCCTTGCTTCGAAGGGCCGCGTTGTACCAGTCCGCTCCGGAGTGGAAGGTGACCGACGTGAAGGAGTCGAACCCCTTGTAGTGCGTCGCCTCCGAGACCCACGATTCGCCGACGAGCAAGACCTTCATCGCTCCTCCTTCTGCGCTCAGCGCGCCTCTTCGAACAGCCGACGAGGATTATCCGTCATCAGCGCCAGTGACCGCTCGATCGGCACGCCGTGCCGGGCGAGACGCGGAAGGAAGAACTCGATCAGGTGGCCGTATCCCGGGCCGCCGTACGTTCGCAAGAGCGTCTTCAGGAAGATGTCCTGCGACATCAGCACACGGTCGCCGTGCCCCCGTGCCACGAGGCGCGCGATGTTGCGCGCATCGTCGTCGCCGCTCGGACACTGCGCCTGCTGGTCTGCGTAGAAGACCTCCATGCCGATCATGTCGTATTGGATGTATGCACCGCGCTCGATCAGCCGCGACTGATACTCGTAGTCTTCGCCGCTCGGGTTCGAATGGCAGAGCACGATGCTCTGCATCGGCACACCTCGGGCTGCACAGAAGTCGAGCACCTCGTCCCCGAAGCGGAACCAGGCGGGCATGTGCACCTGCATCGGAAGGTGCGTCTCGCGCTGGGCGATGCAGGCTGCGGCGAGCGACTTCTTCTCCCGCGCGGTGAAGCTGCTCCCCACGCCAATCTCGCCGATGATGCCCGACCGCACGCTCGTTCCTCGTGCGCCGACGTTGATGTCGCGGATGATCTCGTCGGCGATGTCCTGCTCGCTCTTTGCGTCGTTCTCGGCCGGCTGAGATGCATCCAGGTAGTAGCCGGTCCCCATGATGATGTTGAGGCCGGTGGCACGGCTCACTTCGGCGAGTCCTTCGGGATCTCGGCCGTTCCCGTCTGCACTCGTCTCGATGACGCTGCGCCCGCCCTGCGCAACGAATCGCTGCAGCTCTTGGATCGCAAGCGCGCGGTCGGTCATGGTGCAGTTGTCCTTGTTCGCGAACGGATCGTGGCGCAACTCCCAGAGGTTCGCCATGGAGACCTTCTCGTCGACGAGTTCGCGTGCACGCGGCGAGTCGTTCAGCGGCGGATGCCACCAGGAGAGCACGTCGTTCAGGATGTGTTCGTGAGTGAGCGTCAGCCCGAGTTGCGCGGAGTCGATGGTGCCGGTGACCGTCTGGATGCTGCTCATCTGCGGAGCGTAGCGCGACGACGATCGAGCAGCGACGTGGCAACCACGCCGGCGACGAAGATGAGCGCGGATGCGGCGAAGACGGGCGTGAGGGCAAGGAGATCGCCCTCTCGCGGCACGCCGACGCGCGCGGCCGCGGAGGCCGCCGCGAGACCGATCACGTTCCCCGCGTAGAGCGGGAAGAGGGAGAGGCTGAGCGCCGCCGAGCGACGAACGGGGGCAACCCGCTCGGCAAGCCAGGTGAAGACGGCCGCTTGGAGCAGCGCGGAGACCGCGGCGATGGCGGTCACGCCGAGCGCGAGCAGCGGCAGGGTCGGCGCAACGGCGATGGAGAGCGCCGCTGCGGCGCCGGCGGCGAGCGCGAGTGCCGCACTGCGCGGAATCCCGAAGTGCGAGAACGTGAGGGTGGCGACCAACGGTGCGGCCAGGGCGCCAACGAGCGAGGTGGTGCCGATCAGCAAGCCGACCGCTCCGGCAACTCCGGGGGTTGCGAGCGGTTCGGAGATCCCACCGACCGCCGGACCGATCGAGACCTCTGCGATGCGGAGCGGAAGCGCGGGACGAAGCATCCGCTCACCTGCGATCGCCACCATCAGGATGATGTAGCCGGCACGAGCGATCGGATCGCGCAGCACCTCCACGATCCCCCGACGCGCAACCTGCAAGACGCTTCCACGCTGCCGCACGGTGGGGCGAACGTCGGGGATGGCGACGATGTTCGCAACGATGAGGAGAGCGTTGAGGAGGGCGGCGATCGCGATCGGTGCGGCGAGCGTGAGGCCGAGCCCGCCGATCAGCCACGCGGCGAGTAGCGGGCCGGCGGCAAAGCCCAACGGCGCGGCCGCACTGAAGAGCGAGATGGCGCGCGCCCGCTCGCGCGCCGGCGCCACTTCGCGGATCGTGGCGAGCATCACGCCGGTGTTGCCGAGCCAGAAGCCGAGCGCGACGGTCGAGGCAACCAGCTGCCATGCCTGATCGGCGGCCGCAAAGGCGACCAGTGCGGCGAGTGCGATCAGTCCGCTCCGCACGATGACGAGTCGACGAGAGCGCAACTCGGCGATCGCGAGCCATATCGGCACCTGTGGTGCGCCGACCACAAAGAGGCCTGCGATGGCAACGCCGGTCAGAGAGGCGATCTCGCCGATCGGCACGCCCGCGCCCTCGAGTGCGAGCGGGAGGTACGAGTAGATCATGCTCACGCCGAAGATCTCGGCAAACTGCACCGCGATGTAGACGGCGACAATCCGACGCCAGGCCGGATGCCCTCGATCGGTACGTGTCACAGTTCGCCGCTCTTCGCGCGCGCTCGCACCAGCGCGGCCTGCTCGAGGATCTCCGTGCGGATGCTCTCCTTTCGTGACTCCCATGAGCGAACCTGGCGAGCCATGCGCGGGTTCTTCGAGAACCGCTCGGCATGCCGATCGATGAAGTCCCAGTAGAGCGTGGTGAACGGACAGGCGCGTTCGCCCACGGAGAGCTTCGGATCGTAGTGGCAGCTGCCACAGTCGTCTCCCATGCGAGAGACGTACGCACCCCCTGAGATGTACGGCTTGCTGGTGATCTTTCCAAGATCGGCAAACTGGCTCATCGCCACCACGTTTGGCGTCACGACCCACGGATGCGCATCGACGAATGCCTCCAGGAACCAGGCGTCAACCTCGTGCGGCTCCACGCCGATGAGGAGGGCAAGGTTCCCGAGGAGCATGAGGCGCTCGATATGGTGCGCGTGCCCGCCCTTGATCAGCTTCTTCACGACCCTCGAGATGCAGGCCATCTTCGTCTCACCGCTCCAATAGAACGCAGGGAGCGGCTCGTGGTGGTTCAGGCCGTTGGCGCTCTCCCACTCGCGCCAGAAGGTTTCATAGGTGTGGTGCATGAACTCTCTCCAGCCGAGGATCTGGCGAACGAAGCCTTCGATGGATTGCAGCGGAATCTTCCCCTTGTTCGATTCGAACTCGTCGATCGCACGGAGACATACTTCATGAGGGGTCAGCAGGCCGAGGTTGATCGCGCTCGAGAGCAGCGAGTGATAGAGGTGCTCGTGCTGCGCCGAGATGGCGTCCTCGTACGGGCCGAACGCCGCGAGCCGCTCTGTGCAGAACCGCTCGAGCGCCTCGAGCGCCTGCGCACGGCTGGTTGGCCAACCGAATGCATCGAGGCTGCCAAAGTTCGTGGACGCCTCGGCGCGCACCTCGTCGACCACCTCGACGGCGGTGCGGCTCGGCGGAAACGCCGGCGTGGCCGGAACCTTCGCCCCCTTCGGCAGGCGCTCCCGATTCTCCTGATCAAGGTTCCAGACGCCGCCGAGCGGCCTACCGCTCCCGTCCGGCTCCATCAGCCACCCGCGCGCCGTGCGCACTCGGCGATACCAGAACTCCATTCGCAGCTCCTTGCGACCGCGCGCAAACTCCTCCCACTCCTCTCGCGTGGTGAGCCAGAGCTCGTTCGGCGCGACCGTGAGTGCCACCGCGGCGGATGTCGCCCAGGCGCGCAGTCGGGCGGCCAGCTGCGGTGCCGATGGCTCCATCACGGTGAGCCGCGCGAAGGGGTCGTGGGTTCGTGCAGCATCGAGCCCCTCTTCGAACGTCGCCGATCGGATGAGGTCGACGCGAAGTCCCTTCGCGCGCATCTCGGCGGCGAACTCTCGACCGGCGGCGCGCTGCGCGACGAGCGCCTGGACGTGTCGCGGTGCCGGCTGCGCGTCGCGCGATTCGACC
>CAINCM010000006.1 GCA_903847005.1 uncultured Chloroflexota bacterium
CATGGGGCGGTTATTGCTCTGCATGGGCGAGCGCGACAACCTCGTCCAAGAGCCACGCATCACCGCGCAGCTGGCGATTCGAAAGCTCCAGGTGGAGCGCGCCGCGCAGCGCTGTTGCAGCGAGTCGCTCCACCACGGCGCGTGCGCCGGCGCGATCGCCTGCGGCGAGTCGACGCGCGATCTCGCTCTCGTCGAACGGTGCGATCAGGATCAGCGAGCCCGGGTACTCGCGCAGGTGATCTTCCAGCAGCGCGTGCCGCAGCCGCGTGACCCCCTTGCTCGCCTCGAGGTTGGAGCGGCTCAGCAGGCGCGCCAGCGAACGGTAGCCACGCTCGTCGACGGCGAGCGCCACAAGGCGCGGCCCCAGCTCCGCGTCCGCCACGCCGCGTCGATCCGCGTGCGGCACCAGTTCGTCGAGCGGGCGACGCTGGCGCTGCGGGAGCGGCTGCCGCGCCACGCCGTCCAGCACAGCCGCGTCTGCATCAGCACCGCGCGGCCGCGGGAGTGGCAGGACGATGCCGTCGATATCAGGGACGGCAGGATCCGCCATCTCGAACTCCACGCCAAGGAGTGCAGGGAGTTGCGCCGCCTCCGCCGCGCGGATGAAGCGCACCGCCCCGGAGAGCGACCCTTCGTCCACGAGTGCAAGCCCGCGCAGACCCAACTCCATGGCGCGCGCAACGAGCGCCTCTGGCGTGGCGGTGGCGCGCAGGAAGCTGAAGGCCGACTTTGCATGCAGCTCGGCAAATCGATCAGTCATAGATGCGCTCGAGGAACCAGCCGCCGGACAAGAGATCGCGGAAGATCAGCGCGAGCCAGCCGGGGCCGGTGACGCGCACGTACTCGCGATCGATCGGCTGCGGCCACCAGCGCTCGCTGATGCGCCAGTGCTCCACCACCTGCACGTCGCTCACGCGACCGAACATCTCAATGCGCTCTGGGAGACCCGCCGGATCTTCGTGGACGCGCAGCGCCGCCGCCGGCCGCATCACGCGCGTCATGCAAGCACCCGCGTCATTCGGCAACCTCCGGGTGCGCGCGGCGCATGCGCGTGCGTCGTTCAACCCGCGCGTCGTCGGGATCCACCACTTCGGCGTACAGGACGCGATCGGCGCCGTAGCGGATGGCGATGGCGGCGGTGCTCCACGCAAGGCGGTCCACACGCGGCGAGCGCGCGCCGAGCAGCGTCAACTGATCTCCGCTCGCGGGGAGGACGCCGTCGAACTGCAGATGTGCGCTAAGAATCCCATCAAGGTCGAGCGGCTCACCACGCGCGGCGGCAACGGTGCGCTCGAGTGCGGCGAGCAGCAGCCGCTCGATCTGCGTGCGATCGGTGGTGGGGAGCGGGAGGCGTGCCACGGCGCGCAACGGACGACCGCGCTCGCGGGCAAGGTGCAGTCGCACCAGGCCCACGGCGGCACCGTCGCGACGGACGCGCGCCAGGAGGTCGTCGAGCGCGCGGCGCAGCGGGAAGCGCAGCTCCTCTACGGAGGCGAGTGGCTGGTCGAACGGCTCGCGCGCCACGAGGCGGCGGGGGAGCGGGACGGGGAGAATCGGCTGCACGTCCTCGCCGCGGGCGAGTGGGATCAGCAGGCCGGCGATCGGTCCGAGCCGCGCCCCAAGCTCCCCGCTGCGGAGACGCGCGAGCCCGCCGAGCGTGCGGACGCCGAGCGTGCGGCAGTGCTCCACCGCCGCCTCAAGCTCCTCAACTGAGCGAGGGAGCACGGCCAAGAAGAGCGTTTCGATCGGTTGCTCCGCCAGGTACTCGCGCTCCTCGCCAGGCAGCAGCAGCCTGCACTCGTGCTCCTGCGCCGCCGCCGCGGCGGCGAGTCGGCTGCTCGCGATCGCGCAGAACGGTGCACTCCGTAGATGCGTGCGCACGCTGCGCAGCGCCGCCGCCAACACGCCGCGCTCATCACCGTTGCGCGCCTGCAGTCCGTCGATGCCGATCTCGATGCGCGTGCCGCTCCCGTAGACGAGCGGCGAGATTCTGCCGAGCGCATGCTGTGCGCTGCGCATTTGCGGTGCAGCGGCGTCGCTCGTCAACGCAGGCCAGTGCAGATGCAGCGTGCGCGGCACGCTATGAAGCAGCGATCCGGCCGTTGCGGACCGCCTCGCGTGCACCACGACCTTCAAAGAGATCAATCAACACAGATGCGCCGCGTCGCGGACCGGCCTGCAGCTGCACCTCCATGCGTCGACCCACCACATCTGCACCAACGCGCAGCCAATCAGCGGTCCTGCAGCCGAGTGCAAGATCGCTCAGCGCCGCGCTCTCGCCGTCGAGCATCGCAACAATGGACGAGCCGG
>CAINCM010000007.1 GCA_903847005.1 uncultured Chloroflexota bacterium
ACGAACGCCGCTAGTCGGCGGTCCACTCGATCACTCGGGTCACTCGAGGCCGCGCTCGATCAGATCCGACTCCTCGAGTCCAAGGTAGTGCCCGATCTCGTGCACGAGCGTCTTCCGAACCTCCGACTTCAGTGCACGGCGCGTCGGAAAGTCCGTCGCAAGCGCACGCGCATAGATCGTGATGCGCGGCGGGAGAACCTCCGCGTCGTGTGCGCCACGTGGCGCACCCTCGAACAGTCCGTAGAGACCCGTCGTTCGCGTGCCGTCGACCGAGATCACGAGCTCTTCCGCCGCGCCGCGCAGTGGCTCTGGGAGTGTGCGTAGCGCCTCCTCCACCAGTCGCTCGATCTCTGCAACCCGATCAGCGCCACGATTCTCGCCTTGGCTCCGACTCATCTTCGTCGCATCGCTTCCGTCGCCCAGAGTGCCCAGAGGACGAGCAGCGGCTGGAAGAGGAGCCGCGTCGCCCGCGCAGCATCCGAGTTCAGCCCGAAGGCATCGATACCGGAGACGAACTGGTGGATGTTCCCGGGAAAGATCGCCACAAAGAAGAGCGCCGTCGCGATGCCGACAGCCCTGCGGAGTCGCCAGAGCGTGATCAGCCCAAGTCCGAGCACGATCTCCACAACCCCCGAACCGATCACCACGACATCCGGGTCGAGCGGCAGCCACGAGGGGACCTGCGCCTGGAACTCGAAGCGACTCACCGTCAAATGACTCACGCCCGCTGAGACGAGGAACAGACCCAGCACGACCTGGCTCGCCACGCGGAGGTAGCGCGTACGTCCCGCGAAGTGCATGGTCGACCCCCTATCCGAGCACGATCTTGGCGAGCGCCGAAAACAGAGGGATGCCGAAGACGATGTTGAACGGGAAGGTCACGCCGAGGCTGAGCCCGAGATAGAGCGCCGGATTCGCCTCCGGAATCGCATGGCGCACGACCGCGGGCACCACGATGTACGAGGCGCTCGCCGAGAGGACCATCAAGAGCGTGGCGTCACCCACGCCGAAGCCGAGGAGCGTCGAGAGGAGCAGCGAACACGCCGCGTGCGCGAGCGGCGCGCAGACCGCGTAGACCAGGAGGCTCGGAGATGAGCGGCGCGCTACGGGGAACTGACGCGCGACCTCCGTGCCCATGTCGAACAAGAAGGCGGCCAAGACGAGGCGAAAGCCGTCGCCAAGGAGCAGTGGCACTGGACCGATCTGCGACGTACCGAGGAGCGCGCCAAGTGCGAAGGCCACGATGAGGAGCAGCTGCGTTCGGTCGGTGAGTGCCTCCCGCAGCGCGTGGCGCACGGAGAGCCGCTCCTCTCCGGAGCCGCCGACCCCGCGACGACCTCGCACGGCGGCGGCGAGCAGGATCGCCATGAAGATTGCGGGAGACTCCATCAGCGCGAGGACGGCCGTCATGTAGCCGCCGTACGGCGTTCCGCTGAGCTCAAGGGACTGGACCGCCGTGACAAACGTCACCACGCTGACCGATCCGTACGCCGCCGCAATCGCCGCGGCGTTCAAGCGGGACGTCACTCGCTTCAAGGTGAAGTACCCCGCAATCGGGACAACGAGTGCCATCGCGAGCCCAGCGGCGATGGTTGCAACCAGGGACAGATTCAGCGCAGACCCGGCCAGAGCCGCTCCGCCCTTGAGCCCGATTGCGATCAGAAGATAGAGCGAGAGGATCCGCGAGACGACCCGAGGGAGTTGGATCGTCGGACGCACGGTCCCGAGCACCGCTCCGGCAGCGAAGAGCAACACCGTCAAATCAAAGGTGACTGGCATCAGTTGCACTCTATCTTGCTGAATCGTCCAGCGAGGGTGCTGGCGGAGAGGGAGGGATTCGAACCCTCGATGGAGTTGCCCCCAAACCGCATTTCCAATGCGGCGCCATAGACCACTAGGCGACCTCTCCGAGCGTGCGCATCAGGTGCTGGCGGAAAGGGTGGGATTCGAACCCACGAGGCTATTAACCTGCCGCTTTTCGAGAGCGGTGCCTTCAACCACTCGGCCACCTTTCCACGGCGGAGAATAGCCCATCAAGGGGCGAGGCTCACCTCGATGCCGGCGCTCGCCTGCATGCGAAGGAGGCGGCGAACGCGATCGTAGAGGCGAAAGGCGAGCGCGGGGAGACCGTACTTCTTGACGAGTGCGCTCCACATCTCGTCGAGCTCTTCCGGGGCGAGGATGCGCGCCGTTGCCGGCAGCTGCACGCCGGTGAGCGTGCCGTTCCACGTGCATGGTGCAACGCTGGCGCGTGAAGAGTTGCGGAGGCGTTTCATCTTTCCGGCGGATGGGTTGCTGAAGATGAGGAGGCGACCGTCACGCGCGGCTGCCCAGACGGGAGTGACGACCGCGCGACCATCGAGTCGATAGGTGGTGAGGGCAACGTACTGCGCAGTGAGGACCGCATCGCGAGGGTCAGCGGTGGGGGTCGGATCAGGCATCGAGAGAGTCTGCCATGCGACGGAGTTGGTTGGCGAGTGCGGAGAGATCCTCGCTCCCCTTGCCGGCGGCGATCAGCGCGTCTTCGAGCTTCGCCACCAGCGCGGCGGCGGGGACTGGGATGCCGATCTCTTGGGCGAGGTCGATCGCGATGCCGAGGTCCTTTCGGTGCAGGGCAACCTTGAACCCGAGCGGGTAGCGATCCTCCGCCATGCGCTGCCACCGATGCTCCAGCACCCACGACTTTGCGGCGCCGCCCGTGAGCGCGCCGACGAGCGTGGCGGGGTCCAGCCCCGCCTTCTGCCCGACGAGGATCCCTTCGGCGAGCGAGAGGTAGCTTCCAGAGATGACCAGCTGGTTCACCGCCTTCCCCACCTGACCCGCACCCAGCGGCCCCAAGTGCGTCACGGTCTTGGCGAACGCGGCGAGCAACGGCTGCGCCGCGGCGACCGCCTCTGCTGATCCGCCAAGGAACACGGTGAGCGTGCCGTTCACTGCCCCTTCGCTGCCACCACTCACTGGAGCGTCCACCATCAGGATCCCTTTGGCAGCGAGCTGTTCGCCTACGCGGCGTGTGGCGGAGGGGGCAATGGTGCTGGTATCGATCACGATCGTGCCGGGAGCCACGTGGTGGATTGCACCGTCTTCACCGAGCAGGAGCTCTTCCACGTCGGGCGTGTCAGAGACGCTCAACACCACGGCGTCCACACCGGTGAGCGCGTCGCGCAGCGACGCAACCTGCGTCACACCTGCAACAGGAGGACGCCCCGGCGTGCGGTTCCACGCGCGCACGGTATGCCCTGCGCGCGCCAGGTGTCCCGCCATGGGCGCACCCATGGTTCCGAGCCCGAGAAGCGCGACGAGACTCATGACGCCACCTTACGCGAGTGCTGCCAATGGAGTGATCGGCGTGGTGCGCCCGGCGGGACTCGAACCCACGACCTTTAGGTCCGCAACCTAACGCTCTATCCACTGAGCTACGGGCGCCTGTGCTTCCTGCGGATTCCTGATGCTACGGCACGCCTGCCTGAGGTGGCGGAGAGGGAGGGATTCGAACCCTCGACGCAGGAAAACCCCACGTGGCGGTTTAGCAAACCGCTGCACTAGACCTCTATGCGACCTCTCCGAGGCTTGCCGACGCGAAGTATCCCAGATGACGCCCTGCCGCGCTAGCCGACGATCTCCCAACCCCGCCGCACGGCCTCTGCGCGGAGTTGCTTGTCGGGTGCGACGGCAACCGCGCGGCGGGCCGAGTTGAGAAGCGGGATGTCCGCAGCGGTGTCACCGAAGGCGGCCAGGATCTCTCCTCTGGCCGCGCGTCGGCGCACCGCCGCCGCCTTCTGTTCGCCGCTCTGGGTTGCTGCGGCGAGTCGACCGGTGGCGATCCCGTCGTGAAACTCGAGTGGTGTGCCAAGCGCGGCGACCGCGCCGATACGACGTGCGAACGCATCGCCGACCTGTTGGTATCCGCCCGTCGCAAGGAGCAGCTGGACACCCGTGGAGCCACAGCTGCGTTGCGCTTCGGCGACCGCGTCAAGGCCGCGCTGCCGGCGTGCGGGCCAGAGGTAGTGCTCC
>CAINCM010000008.1 GCA_903847005.1 uncultured Chloroflexota bacterium
GCGATCCTCAGCCTGCGCAACGGTCGAACGCACTACACGTCGAACTACGGGACGCCCGAGCTGCGTGCTGCGATCGCCGACAAGATCTTCGAGCGCTCGGGCGTGCGATACGACCCGGCAACCGAGATCGTCGTGACGATCGGGGCGTCTGAGGCGGTCGATCTTGCCATTCGCGGGACCATAAATCCGGGGGACGTCCTCATCCTGCCGGAGCCCTCGTATGTCGCGTATCTTCCGGCCGTGATCTTTGCCGGTGGCGACGTGCGTGCCATCGCAACGAGCGCGGAGGAGGGGTGGCGCCTGGATACGAGCGCCGTGCGGGCGGCGGCCGACGGTGCGAAGGCACTCTTCCTGGGCTACCCGGCGAATCCAACCGGCGCCACGCTCGATGAAGCGACGCGCGCCGAGCTCGCGCGCATCGCGGTGGAACGCGATCTCCTCGTGATCAGCGACGAGATCTACGACCGTCTTGTGTACGAGGGACCAGAGCATCGCGCGATCTCGGCCTACCCGGGAATGAAAGAACGCACGATCTTGATCGGAGGTTTCTCGAAGTCATATGCGATGACGGGATGGCGCGTCGGATTCCTCTGCGCGCCCGCGGCGATCATCGCCGGCCTCGTGAAGATCCACCAGTACGCGATCATGAGTGCGCCAACGCCATCGCAAGATGCCGCGCTCGAAGCGCTTCGGAACGGCGAGACGGCACTTGAGGAGATGCGCGCGGCATATGCACGTCGGCGCAGCATCGTCCTGGAGGGACTCGCGGCCCTGAACCTTCCGACCGGCGCGCCGAAAGGCGCCTTCTACGCATTCCCGGACATCTCGTCTCTCGGCATCAGCGACGAAACCTTCGCCGAGCGACTCCTGCAAGAGGAGCGGGTTGCGGTCGTGCCGGGCTCCGCGTTCGGCGCGAGCGGGCGCGGTCACATTCGGATCTGCTATGCCGTTTCCGAGGAGAAGCTGCGTGAGGCGCTCGTTCGCATCGGGCGCTTTGTGGCATCGTTGAGGAGCGGCGCCGCATGAGCTGGGAGGCGGTGATCGGCATCGAGATCCACGTGCAGCTGCGCACCGCGACGAAGATGTTCTGTCCCTGCGCGATCCCTGCGGAGGGTGACGCGCCGAACTCACGAACCTGCCCCACCTGTCTCGGCCTCCCCGGCGCGCTCCCGGTGCCGAATCGCGCCGCCATCGAGAAGGTACTCGCCGTAGGCGCCGCAATCGGTGCGTCGAGCCCGGCCACCACCCGCTGGGATCGGAAGAACTACTTCTACCCCGACCTTCCTAAGGGTTACCAGATCAGCCAGCTCGATCTTCCGTTGGCCGAACACGGGAGCATTCCCGTCACCACAAGTGCGGGGGCGAGCACCGTGCGGATCCGTCGCGCGCATCTGGAAGAGGACACAGCCCGCCTCCGACATGAGAAGGGTGCCGATGGTGCGAGGGCGAGCCTCATCGACTACAACCGTTCCGGAGTCGCCCTCCTCGAGATCGTCACCGAGCCAGACATCCGCGACGGCGAGACGGCACGGCGCTACGCCGAGGAGCTGCGCCTGCTGTTGCGCACGATCGGAGCTGCCGACGCCGAGATGGAGAACGGGCAGATGAGGGTCGAGGCGAACATCTCGCTTCGACCTTCAAGCGACGCACCGTTCGGCACACGAGTCGAGGTCAAGAACATGAACTCGTTCCGCTCGGTGGAGCGGGCCATCGCCTTCGAGATCGCACGACAGGCAGAGGTGCTCGAAGCGGGTGGTGCCGTCACACAGGAGACGCGCGGATGGGACGAAGGGAGCGAGACCACCTACACGATGCGCGCCAAGGAAGATTCGCACGACTACCGATACTTCCCGGAACCCGACCTCCCGCCGCTCCAGATTTCCCCGACATGGCTTGCCGAGATCGTCGCGACGCTTCCAGAGCTTCCGACGACACGTCGCACCCGATATGTCAGCGAACTTGGACTCACCGAATACGATGCGAGCGTCCTTGTCGCCGAACCGCGCGCCGCTGCGCTCTTTGAGGCGTCACGCGCGGCCAAGGAGGAGCTGGATCCGAAGCTGCTCGCGAACTGGATCTGCGGCGAGTACCTGCGCGTGGCGAACGAGGGTGCCTCCGATCCCGATCCGGTCCAGTTCGCCGATCTGATCGCCGCAGTCGGCAGCAAGGAGATCAGCGGCACCACCGCGAAAGCGCTGTTTGCCGAGATGATCCTGACGCCGCTCAACGTCCGCGACGCGATCGTCTCGCGCGGTCTCGGGCAGATCAGCGACACCGGTGCGCTCGAGGGCATCGTTGCAGAGGTGATCGCAGCGAATCCGCAGGCGGTCGCCGACTGGAAGTCGGGGAAGGCGCAAGCAGTGAGCTACCTCGTCGGCCAGGCGATGAAGGCGAGCAAGGGGCGCGGCGACGCGGCGCTCCTCGGCACGATGATTCGCGAGGCACTCGACCGCTGAAATGCTCGACATCGTACGCATCCTCGCTGGGGCGCTCGGGCTGGCCGGCTTGGTGTATCTCGCGCGCCAGCTTCCGCCGTTGCTCACGGAGTATCAGCGCCATCAGGCGCGCGTTGGCGGCGCGAAGCGCTACAGCGAGTGGCGCGGTGTTCCTGGGGCTGGACCGGACACGCTCGATCGGCTCGAAGGTCAACTCATTGCTGCGCGGCTGAAGCGGCTCGCTGGCGTTGGCCTCGCCTCGATCGTCGGCATCGCGCTCGCGCTCTTTCCGCCGCTCCGATAGCGAGGGCGACCCGGGCTAGATCTCAGGGCCGCGCACGCCGAGCCGCTGCACCTCGATCGCGGTACAGCGGTCCTGGACGAACGGAATGCCAGCCTCTGCGGCGAGTGCCGCCGCGTCGGGATTGATGATGCCGAGTTGCAACCAGATCGCACCCGCACCGACGGCGATCGCTTCCCGGGTTACGTCAACGCAGTCATCTGGGCGACGAAAGACATCGACGAGGTCGATGCGCTGACCCGTGGGGAGCGATGCGGCGGCGCTGGCAAGGGTCGGATAGCAGGGGAGTCCTGCAACCCCTTCCGCCAGCGCGCCTGAGGCTGGGTTGACGGGAAGGATCTGCCACCCGCGAGCCTGCAACGAACGGAGGACGCCGTGGGAGGGTCGGTCGGGCTTCGGGGATGCCCCGACGATGGCGATCGTTCGGCTGCTGCAGAGCAGGGCTCGAATCTGCTCATCGGTGAGCTGCGGGGCCTCGCCGCCCCCCTCGGCTGCATCGATCGCCGCCCTGATCCTCGCTCGCTCCCGCTCGTCCATGGGCTAATCCTACGCGCTCGGTAGACTCCCCCCGTGAGCAAGCAGCACGACTTCACCCATCTTCACGTCCACACCGAATACAGCCTGCTCGACGGCATGAGCAAGATCGATGCGCTGAAGGACGAAACTAAGGCGCTCGGAATGGACTCGATCGCGATCACCGATCACGGCGCGCTCTACGGGACGGTTCAGTTTGTCCAGTCGGCCACCAAGCGCGGGATCAAGCCGATCATCGGCGTGGAGACCTACGTGGCTCGCCGAGGCATGTCGGACAAAGAGGGGAAGGCGGATCAGCAACCGTTCCACCTCGTTCTCCTTGCCACGAGTGCCACGGGATATCGCAATCTCTGTCGGCTGGTCACCGACGCACACCTTGATGGCATGTACTACAAGCCCCGCATCGACCTCGAACATCTGTCGCGATACTCGGCTGGTCTGATCGGACTCTCCGGCTGCCTCAACGGTGAGATTGCGCGTGCCCTCGAGGTCGATGATTGGCAACATGCGCGCAACCTTGCAGGACGGTACGGGGAGATCTTCGGCAAGGATCGCTTCTACCTTGAGGTGCAGGACCATGGTCTCCCCGAGCAGCGGCGGCTCAACGAGCAGCTCTTCAGGCTTGCGCCCGAGACAGGACTCCCGCTGGTGCTCACGAACGACCTCCACTACGTGAAGGCGAAGCAGCAAGAGGCGCACGATGTCCTTCTCTGCATCGGCACCGCGAGCAACCTGGAGACCCCGGGCCGCATGCGGTTCAACAGCGGGGAGTTCTACCTCAAGTCGCCTGGACAGATGGCGTCGCTCTTCCCTGATCGTCCCGAATTGCTGCGCAACACGCGGGTGATCAGCGACGCCGTCGATTTCAAACTCCCCCTGGGCCAACCGCGGATGCCCGACGTCGACGTTCCGAAGGGGGAGAGTGTCGACAGCTGGCTCCGGAAAGAGGCGGAGCGAGGGCTTGCCCGCCGTTACGGAACGGTATCTACGGCGGCTCGCGACCGCATGGAGTACGAGCTAGGGGTGATCCTCAAGATGGGCTACGGCGCCTACTTTCTCATCGTGGCCGACTTCGTTCGTTTTGCCCGAGAACAGGGGATTGCCACGACATGCCGGGGGAGCGCACCGGGATCGATCGTCACCTACGCACTCGGGATCACGCCGGTTGACCCGCTTCACTACGACCTCCCGTTCGAACGCTTCCTGAACGAGGACCGCGTCACGATGCCGGATATCGACATCGACTTCGAGGATGGTCGACGTGAAGAGGTGATTCGCTACGTTGCGCAGAAGTACGGCGAGAGTCACGTGGCGCAGATCATCACCTTCGGCACGATGGCGGCACGAGCCGCAATCCGAGATGTGGGACGGGTCCTGGGGAAGAGCTACGGAGATGTCGACCGCCTCGCGAAGGCTGTTCCAGAGAAGCTCGGGACGACGCTCGCCCAGGCGCGCAAGGATCAGGAGTTCCGGTCGCTCGCGGAGAGTCCCGACTACGCAGCAGTCGTCGGGCTCGCAGAACAGCTCGAAGGGGTGGTGCGAAACGCGTCGACGCACGCCGCCGGCGTCGTGATCAGCCGCGAGCCGCTCACGGAGATCATGGCCCTGCAGCGCGCAACGAACTCAGACGGCGTGATGACGCAGATCGAGATGCACGGGGTGGAGGCCCTTGGCCTCTTGAAGTTCGACTTCCTCGGACTTGCCAACCTCACCATCCTCCGCACCGCCGTCGACCGCATCAAGGCGACCTACGGCGTGGAGATCGACCTCGAGAAGATCCCGCTCGATGATGCGAAGACGTTCGCGCTCTTGGCCTCCGGTGAGACGAGCGGCATCTTCCAGCTGGAGTCGGCGGGGATGCGCCGCTATATCAAGGAGCTGCGGCCAACAAGCGTATTCGACCTGGCTGCGATGGTCGCGCTCTATCGTCCCGGCCCAATGGCGAACATCCCCTCGTACATTCGACGCAAACACGGAACCGAGGCGGTGACGTATCTTCACCCGCTCCTCGAGCCGTTCCTGAAGCGCACCTACGGCGTGTTCGTCTATCAAGAGGACATCATGGCAGCCGCCTCCGCACTCGGCGGCTTCTCTGGACCGAAGGCCGACACGCTCGGCTATGCCGTGCGCAAGAAGAAGGAGGAGGTGCTCGCAGGCCTGAAGCAAGAGTTCATCTCGAGTGCGGCGCAGCGCGGCGTCGCCCCAAGCGTCATCGACCAGGTCTTCCAGGCGTTCGAACCGTTTGCAAACTATGGGTTCAACAAGGCTCACGCAACCTGCTACGGCCTGATCGCATATCAGACGGCGTACCTGAAGGCGAACTACACCGTTGAATACATGACGAGCGTGCTGAACGCGTTCCGAAACAAAGAGGACAAGGTCGCAACAGCGATTGCGGAGTGCCGCAGACTCGGCATTGCGATCCTCCCCCCTGATGTCGAGCACTCGCAGCTCGACTTCGAGCCAGAGGGCGGTGCGATCCGGTTCGGCCTCCTCGCGGTCAAGAATGTCGGAGCTGGCGCGGCAGAGTCCATCGTGGCGGCGCGTTCGCGCGATGGCGAGTTCCGGAATCTGCAAGATCTTTGCGAACGGATCGATCTTCGACTCGCAAACAA
>CAINCM010000009.1 GCA_903847005.1 uncultured Chloroflexota bacterium
CGCACGTCACTGCGCAGCAACCGAAAGCGGAACGGTGTGCGATGCTCTGCGCATGACCGCCGCACCCCTCGGCCGCAGAAGTCGCACCGCGATCTACATCGCGGTCTTCCTCACGTTCATCGACAACTTCGCCCTCCTACCGGTGATCGGGCCGCGTGCGCAGGAGCTGGGCGGGACTCCCTTCTTGGTCGGCGTGGCGATCGCCGCCTATTCGCTGGCCAACCTTGCGTTCAATCCGATTGGCGGCGTGCTCGCTGATCGCATCGGCAGACGACGCGTGGTTGTGGGCGCGCTGGTGATCAGCCCGATCGCCATCGCGGTCTATGCTCTAGCAGACTCGCTCCCGCTCTTCCTTGCGGCGCGCGTGGTGCACGGCGCCAGCGGCGGCATGCTGGCCGCTGCGCTCTTCGCGCTGCTCGGCGATGCGGCGGCACCCGGCGAACGCGGCAAGACGCTCGGTCGTGCAGGCGCCCTGATCGGCGTGGCAGCCGTGGTGGGGCCCGCGGGCGCGGCACTCGTCGCCAACGCTGCAGGGATCAGCGCCGTCTTCATCGGACTCGCACTGCTGATTGCGGGTGGTCTCCTCGCCGCAATTCCCCTGTTACCAGAGACGCTCGCTCCCTCCGCTGCGCGCGTCCGAACGCCTGGTGTATGGCGCCGGATCCTCGGGAACCGCGACCTCCGCGTCGCGCTCCTTGCGATCTTCGGCTTGGAGGCGGCGGTCGGCTCCATCACCGGCTTCATCAAGGACGGACTCTTCGAGCGCGCGATCGAGATGGGGCGAGATAGCGAGGGCGCGCTCCGCTATGCAACCGGGGCAAGCGGCGGGCTCTTCAGCGTCTTCGGCCTCGTCGCCATCGTGATCATGTTGAGTCGATTCGCCGGCCGCGTGGACCGCCGCGGCCCGTTTGGCATCTCGCTCCTCGGACTCGGTGCCATCTTCATTGCGCTCTTCATGCTTGCCGTGAGCCCAACACTCGAAGTGGATCTGGTCGCCATGATCCTCTACGGCGTGGGGTACGGCCTGATCTTCCCCGCAGCGGCGGGCGCGGTGGCCATTGCAACGGAACCCGGCGAGCGTGGTCGCGCCAGCGGCGCGTTCAATCTCTCGTTCGACCTGGGCATCTCGGCGGGCCCGATCCTCGGCGGCACGCTGACGACGCTCTTCGTTGGACTCACCCCGTTTGCTGGCGCGCTCCTCCTCGTGGCGGGTGCGCTCCTCCTCCTCCCGATCGTGGGGCGTGAACGCGCCTGATACACTCGCCCCCCTTGGGGCTATAGCTCAGTTGGTAGAGCGCTTGCATGGCATGCAAGAGGTCAAGGGTTCGAATCCCTTTAGCTCCACCAAGCACCTCGCAGCGGAGACTCGCTCGCGGGTACGCTTGAGAAGGAGAGGAGCCCCGGCCCGTGGCTGATCTAGACGATCGTTTGGAGCGATACGATCCTCGTGAGATCGAGCCGCGCTGGCAGGCGCACTGGGAGTCGCTCGGACTTCACACGACCGACCTGACCGATGCCTCCCGACCGCGCTACTACCTGCTCACGATGTGGCCGTATCCCTCTGGCGACCTGCACATCGGCCACTGGTACATCATGACGCCGACCGACGCGCTCGCACGATACAAGCGAGCGAAAGGGTTAAACGTCTTCTACCCGGTCGGCTTCGATGCGTTCGGACTTCCCGCGGAGAATGCCGCCATCAAGCGGAAGATCCACCCGCGCGACTGGACGGTGGCGAACATGGAGAACATGCGCCGCCAGCTGCGCAGCATGGGCGCCTCATTCGACTGGTCCAAAGAGGTGGTTACCTGTGATCCCAGCTACTTCGGCTGGAACCAGTGGATCTTCCTCAAGTTCTACGAGAAGGGGGTCGCCTATCGGAAGCAGGCGCCGGTCGACTGGTGCCCGTCGTGCCAGGTGACGCTGGCGCGCGAACAGGTCGAAGGGGTCGATCGCGTCTGCTGGCGCTGCTCGACGCAGGTGACGAAGCGCGACCTGACACAGTGGTTCTTCAAGATCACCGACTACGCCGACGAGCTCCTCTCGTTCGAGGGGATCAACTGGCCCGAACCGATCCGC
>CAINCM010000010.1 GCA_903847005.1 uncultured Chloroflexota bacterium
CTCTCCGCACCTATTCGAGATCGTTTTGCGCTCCGCGTGCGCCTTGGTCGGCCGATCGCACCGATCAGCGCCCTGCCGTCGGGGAGCATCACCACGGAGGCGGCGAGATTGGCGGTCGCGGCAGCACGCGAGGCGGCGCCAACGGACGCAGAGAGCACCAAACGGGGCGACGCGCTGCTGTTGCGAGCCTACGCACGATCGCATGCAGATCGCATCAGCGGACGCGACTGGTCGCAGATCTGCGCGGTTGCCTGCGCAAGCGCGCTGCTGAACGGTCGCGAAACGTTCGGCGAGGCGGAGCTCGCTGAGGCGCTGCATCTTGTCGGGGCACGCTAGTGCGAAAGCTGCTTCCAGGCGACCCGGAGATCCCAGCTCGTCGACAGGCCAGACTCGGTCTGGGCCCAGATCAGGACCGGCGTCGACCACTCTGGCTAGAGGGCGATTCCGCCGTGCTCTGCCAGCCGGCGATCGGCATCGTGGGAACACGTCAGCCGAGCGCCCATGGACTTGCGGTTGCCCGAATGGTTGCAGCCGCATGCGTCGCGGATGGCTGGGTCGTGGTCAGCGGCGTGGCGCGCGGCATCGATGAGGCGGCGCATGAAGCGGCACTTCGCGCCGGCGGGAGAACGATCGGTGTCCTGCCGAGTCCCGCACCTGAAGGGCTGCGCAGAGGAGCGCACGTGCTTGGGAGGAGGATGACGGCGACGGGTGCCCTGATCTCCGATCGGCCGCCAGGCACGCCTCCCGCTGCGTGGAGCTTTGTCTCCCGGAACGGCCTGCTCGCCGCGCTATGCGACGGCCTCATCGTCGTCGAGGCGCCAGAGGGGAGCGGCGCGCTCATCACGGCCGAGGCGGCAACGGAGTTCGGCATTCCACTCGCGTTTGTGACCGCCCCATTCGGCTCGACGAGCGCGGCGGGCGGCCTCTCCTGGTTCGCACGCGCAGCGGAGCTCACCCTCCTCCCCCCTGGTCTGCCCCCGCCGCACCTACTCAGTGACGCGCAGGGACTCCGCACATGGCTCCGCGTCTGTGCAACGTCGTTGCGCGAAGACGCGAGTGTCCGTGCGCCCGAAATGCGAGCGTTCGACACTGCTCCGCTGCCAGACGGGCTGCGTGGTTTGATCCTCCAAGCGCTTGATCGAGCAGGTGCGGTTGGCCTGACGGAGGGCGACCTCCTCGGGGTCAGCGAGGGGGTAGAGGCGGCGCTGCCGACGGCACTCACCCTCCTGGCACTCCAGGGCCTTGCGGAGCAGCGAGGGGGGCGTTGGAGGGTCTCCGAAGGGGCGGTGCTACGCTCTCGCGCATGAGTAAGGGAGCAACGAAGAACCTGGTCATCGTGGAGTCGCCTGCCAAGGCGGCCACCATTGAGCGGTACCTCGGCCCCGACTATGCGGTGCTCGCCTCATATGGGCACGTTCGCGATCTCCCGCAGAAGGCGCGGCGGGCAGCCAAGGGGAGCGCTGCAGCGAAGCGCCCACGGCGCAAGAAGGGGGACCCACCCGCTCCGAAGCCCGCGAAGGGGCTGGGGAGCCTGGCCGTCGACGTAGAGAACGGGTTCACTCCGCACTACGAGATCATCGAAGAGAAGGAGGGTCGCCTCGCAGACATCCGGCGCGCGGCGAAGGGTGCGGAGTCGGTCTGGCTCGCCACCGACCTCGACCGGGAGGGGGAGGCGATCGCGTGGCACGTTGCCGAGGCTCTCGAGATTCCCGAAGCTGATCGGCGGCGCGTCACCTTCAGCGAGATCACCAAGGGGGCGATCCTCGAGGCGTTCAGTCAGCCACGGGGTATCAACCTCGATCTCGTGAATGCGCAGCAGGCACGGCGCATCCTCGACCGACTCGTTGGGTACAAGCTCTCGCCACTCCTCTCGCGCCTGGTTGCCCCACGTTCGTCTGCTGGGCGGGTCCAGTCGGTGGCCCTCCGCCTCGTCGTCGAGCGCGAGAGGGCGATTCGGGCCTTCGTCCCACGTCATTACAGCACGGTGGAGCTTGGGGTTCGGCCTGCGGTCGACCCGGAGATCGTCATCCCCGCGAGCCTTGTCGGGCCGAAGGGGGAGAGTCTGGAGATCGATCCAGAAGTGGCCGAGGCTGCGGTGGCGCGCATCACCAACGGAAGCGCCATCGTCACCGAGCGCATCGAGAGCACGCGCAAACAGCGCCCGGTACCACCATTCACCACCTCCACGCTGCAGCAGGAGGCCGGACGAAAACACGGCTACCGGTCGCGCGTCACGATGCAGTTGGCCCAGAAACTGTACGAAGGTGTCGACATCGGCGGCGAGCGCACCGGTCTGATCACCTACATGCGCACCGACTCTCCCACGCTGAGCCAGCAGGCGATCAGCGAAGCGGCAGAGGTGATTCGCCTGAGGTTCGGCGCCGACGCGGTGGTCGAGGGTGGACGTCAGTACGCATCGAAGTCTAAGAACGCACAAGAGGCCCACGAGGCGATTCGGCCGACGAGCTTCCATCGAACGCCCGAGGAGGTTGCGTCGTACCTGGACGACCGCGAGTTGAAGGTCTACACCCTGATCTGGCGCCGCGCGATCGCCTCGCAGATGCCAGACAAGCTCTCCGCGACCACCACGCTCTTCTGGAGCGTGGGAGAAGATCGACTGAAGACCAACGCATCGCGAACGCTCGAGCCAGGATTCACCGCCGTCTACCTGGAAGGGAGAGACGACGAAGACGAAGACGCCGAGGCGCAACTGCCGGATCTGCCCGAGGGATCGAAGGGGACCGTCGCGACGGCGGAGGCGGTTGCGCATCAGACAAAGCCCGAGCCACGCTTCACGGAACCGACCCTGGTCAAGGAGCTCGAAAAGCATGGGATCGGTCGCCCTTCCACATACGCTGCGATCATCGAGCGCATCCAAGAGCGCGAGTACGTGGATCGCGACCGAGACAACCGACTTCGCGCGACGCGTCTGGGCGAAACGGTGTGCGATCTTCTGACCACGCACTTCACCGCGTTTGTCGACCTCGGCTTCACGGCCGGCATGGAGGAGGACCTCGATGCGGTGGCAGAGGGGAGGGCCGATTGGCGTGAGGTGCTCGGCAAGTTCTGGGCAAGCTTCGAGCCGCTCGTCACGGAGAAGGCGGCGAGCATCGGGGCGGGAGACTACCGCAGCCGGCCGAGCGAAGAGAAGTGCTCCGAAGGTCACCCGATGGAGGAGCGTCTCGGCCGCTTCGGCTGGTATCTCGCATGCAGCCTGTACCCAGAACACTCGGAGCGGAAGTCGCTCTCCAAGGTGATCGGCGATGACTCTCCGAGCGGCGACGTCCCCACCCTCGAGGGCGCCGGCCTCCCATGCCCGCAGTGCGGAGCCGAGCACGGCGGGAAGCTGGCTCAACGTCGAAGCCGATTCGGCTACTTCCTGGGCTGCGATCGCTACCCAGAGTGCAGGTTCATTCCGAAGCCAGAGGTTCCGGAAGAGTTTCGACTCGGATTCGACGCGGCGTGCCCCGCCTGCGGTGACGAGCATCAAGGGAAGCTGCGCCCGCGACGAAACACAAAGCGAAACACGTACTTCTATTCGTGCGATCGCTATCCCGAATGCAAGACGATCCGCCCGCGTCCCACGGGGGCGGTGCACGGCGACTGCGGTGCGGTCATTGGCAAAGATGACGAGGGAGGGATCTGCACGCGCTGTGGCGCGCGCGTCGACCTGCCAGAGGGCGAGCTGCTTGGGCTCGTGATCGCGGGCGGCACACCTGATCCGCTTGCGTTCGCTCCGAAGCGGGGGCGACGCGTCGCTGCTGGGGACGCGAAGAGCGAAGGGGGCAAGGGGAAGTCCGCTTCGCGCGCTCGATCGAAGAAGGGGAAGCCGACGCGGGTGCCGGTCGGTGCGGCGGCGGCCGATCCTGCGCCAGAGAGTGCAGGCGTCGCACCGTCGCTCGAGGACGAGGCGACCTGATGAGTGGGGGCCGGAGAGCGGCTCCAGCGACGCGCGGCGGAGCGTCCGCATCGGACCCTCGCGTGGACCCCTTCATGCAGCACCTCGCTGCGCGCACGCTCTCGGCCGCAACCTCTCGTTCGTATCGTACGGTGGTGGAGCGCTACCTCGCGTGGTGCGACAGCGAGGGGATCGACTGGCGTCAACCTGAACGCACAGACCTTCGGCGCTATGTTGCGCGACTCGGCGATGGTGCCCAGCGCTCTACGGTGCAACAGCGACTCGCGGCACTCGGAACCTTCTATCGTTTCTGGGTGCGCCAAGGGAGCGTGCCGAAGGATCCGCTTCACGCCCTGGCACGTCCGCAGCGCGAACGCCACCTTCCCGATGTGCTGAGCGCAGAACAGGTGACCCGGTTGATCGAGACGGCCGCCGCCGGCGAACCGGTGGCCCTGGCCCTGCGAGACACCGCGCTGATCGAGCTCCTCTACGGTGCAGGGCTCAGAATCGCAGAGGTTGTCTCCATACGTCTGCGTGACCTTGAGCTCTCGCGCGGTGAGGTGCGTGTGACTGGCAAGGGCGAAAAGGAGCGCGTTGCGCTCTTCGGCGCACCCTGCGTGCGCGCACTGCAGCAGTATCTGGCGGAGGGTCGCCCTCAGCTTCTCGCCCTCGCTGTCACCCCCGCAGACGCGCTCTTCCTCAACAAGATCGGCGCGCCACTCGGCGAGCGTGGTGCTCGCGCTCGGCTCGACGCCACGGCGAAGCGGGCCGGACTTCCCACTGGATTCCACCCGCACACACTGCGACATTCATTTGCGACGCACCTTCTCGATGGCGGTGCAGACCTTCGCGTTGTGCAAGAGCTGCTCGGGCACGAGAGTCTCGGCACGACGCAGGTCTACACCCACGTGTCAACCACGCGTTTGCGCAATCTCTATACCTCAGCGCATCCGCGCGCACGCCGAGGAGGAGGTTCATGACGAGTCAGGCGGTGCGCAACAGCGCCCTCCTTTCCGTGGCCGCGCTGGCATCGCGCATTCTCGGCTGGGTGCGGTTGATTGTTCTCCTGGCTGCGTTCGGCGCTGACGGGCGCCTCGATCCGTATCTTGCCGCCTTCAAGGTGCCAGACATCATCTATCAACTCATCGCTGCGGGGCCACTCTCCAGCGTGCTCGTGCCTCTCGTTGTTCGCTTGCGCGGCGAGGGCGATCCAGAACGTGCACACCGCATCATCAGCGCGGTCTTCCTCATCTTCGGCCTCCTCGCACTCGTTGTGGCGCTGCTGGCTCTGTTGTTCGCCTCTGGCTTGGCCAACCTGCTTGCGCCGGGCGTCGGCTCGGCGGCGCAGGAGGAGGTGGCGCAGCTCCTTCGGATCTTGGCGCCATCATCGGTCGGGCTCGGAATCGTCGCCGTTGCAGGCGTCTGGAGTGCCGCGAGCGAACGTTTCATCGCCTCGTCGGTGGGCCCACTTCTGTACAACCTCTCCGTCATCGTCTTCACGCTCTTCGGTGCCTCGTCGATCGGAACCACAGCGCCGGCAGTGGGCACCGTCGTCGGGGCCGCGATCTTCGCCGTGATCGCCCTCCTCGACGCTCGTGGCGGCGGACTCCGGATCGTGAGGCCATCGTTTGGAGACGCCGTGCTGGTCCGAGCCCTGCGCTCTCTGGCGCCGCGCATCGGCGGGCTACTCGTCATCCAGTTGGTGCTCACGGGACTTGTCGCCGCTGCAAGCACACTCGGAGCCGGAAGCATCACCGCCTGGTCGTACGCGCTCTCGCTGATCCAGTTGCCGCTCGCCATGGTGGCCGGGTCGATCGGCACCGCACTCCTCCCTGTGGCCGCGCGGGTCCTGCAGGCAGAGGGTCGAGTGGGGCTCGCTCGTGTCACGCGCACCACGCTCGGCGCGTCCCTCTGGATGCTGTTCCCGGTTGCACTCATCGGCGCGCTTCTCGCCGCAGATCCCGCGCGGCTCGTCCTTGGCTTGGATGCGGCAAGCGCAGTGGGAACCTTGCTCGGCGCCGCTCTCAGCCTTCTCCTCCTAAGCCTGCCGATCCAAGGGATCACCAGTGTGGCGACACGCCTCTGTTACGCGACGGGCGACACGACGGGACCGGTGGCCTGCAGCCTGGTTGGCGCGGCCACGATGGCGCTCACCGTCGGCCCGCTCATCGCTCTCTTCGGATTTTCAGGACTTGCCCTCGCGGTACTGTTCGGCGAACTCCTTGAGTCGCTGCTCCTCTTGCTCAGACTTCGCGTGCACGTGGGAGGACGGCTCTTTCGCGATCTTGGTCAACCGGTCGGCGCCGTGCTCTTCATCTCGCTGATCGCACTTGCCGTTTCAGGACTTCTTGCGACCGCTCTGGGCGCCATGCTGACGGGCGAGACGCTGTTCCAGCGCTCGTTGGCAGATGTCGCAGCTGCGAGCGCAGGGCTGCTCTCGTATCTCTTCTTGAGTGCACGCTTCGGCCTTGCAGCGGCGAGCGCGCCACTCAGCGCGTTGCGCCACCTCACCTCATCGCTTCTCGCTCGCATCGGGGCACGCCCGTGACTCGCATCGGCAGCGCGGGGATCGAGCGCGCCACCGACGCGCTCTCTTTCGACGCGGCACAACGCGCCGCCTGGGATCAGCGCGCCGTCGACTCTCCCGGCGGTGATATGCATCAAGGGAGCGCGTTCGCAGCAGATCGTGCGCGTCGCGGGATCAAGGTGCTCCCGCTCTACGTGGATGGTGCGCCGCTCCTCGTTACCGTGCGGCGGCTTCCGTTCCTTGGGCTCGGCATTGCAAGCGTTTCGCGCGGTCCTGCGGTGCCCATCGGCGCGGCGCCCGAGGCGATCTTGCGGATCCCCGAGATGCTTCGACGCGTTGCGCTCTGGCTGCGTCGTGAAGAGGGTGTGGTGGAGATGCGCGTGGATCCCTGGGCGCCGGAGAGCCCGCCGCTGCGTGAGGCGTGGGCCCAGGCCGGATTCTCCCCGTGCGAAGAGACGTTCTTCAGCCGGCACACGATGTGGATCACGGCCACCAGCACACCGGGCCTCTCTGAGGAGTCGCTCTTCTCTCAGGTGAATGCCACGAAGCGGAACGAGATCAGCGCGGCTCGCCGCGCAGGTGTGATCGTCCGCCGGCTCGCAACGCCTGATGCGGCGCAGCTCTCTGCCGTAGCGGCAATCGTCAACGAGACTGCTGAGCGACGTGGCTTCGCGCCGATCGACGAGGCCCAGACGCTTCCAACGTGGGCGGATCTGATGCGTGCGGGGCAGATGGAGGTCTGGCTTGCCGAACTCCCCGACGGGCGCGTCGCGGCAGCGGAGACCGCGCTTCGGCACGGTGAGCGACTCACCAGCCATCACGCGGGTTCCCGCGATCTCGGCGCGGAGGCGCCCGTCGGAGTGGTTCCGTTGCTGCGATGGACCCTGATCAACCAGGCGCGTATCGAAGGGCGAATCGCCGACCTTGGCGGAGCAGATATCGCGGGTCATCGTTCGATCCCAGAGCCCGGTGATCGAATGTACGGGCTGTATACATTCAAACGCGCCTTCGGTGCATCATGGATAGAGATGAGCGGCGCACATCGCATCGAGGTGAATCCCATCGGAGCACGTCTCCGAGGCCTCCTGCGCCGAGCGGCTGGGGGCGCACGGTGAGCCCGCACATGCGGCCGCCCGCAACCATCGGAGGGCTCATGATGCGCTTGCGTGAGCGCGGACTGCTCGTGGCGGGAGACAGCGCACGGTTCATCAACTCACCTGAGGCGATCACCGCAGGCGTGCAGCACGATTCGCGACGAATCCAACCTGGCGCACTCTTCGTAGCAATCAACGGCGCACGCCTCAACGGCGCAGATTTCGCAGGTGACGCGCGTGCGCGCGGGGCGATTGCGGTGCTCGCCGAACCTGCGGAGGCTGACGCGATCGAGCGCACATCAGATGGGCGAGCCGGGCCACTCATTCGGGTGACGCATGCGCGTCGCGCACTAGCCGAGTGCGCAGCCTGGTGGGAGGGTGATCCGTCCGAGGATCTGGTGGTCATCGGCGTCACCGGCACCGACGGGAAGACCACGACGTCGACCTTCCTCTCGACGGCGCTCACCGCTGCCGGACTCCCCGCCGGCCTGCTCTCCACGGCAATCGCACGCGTTGGAGGGGTGCAACGTCGGACCCCGATGCACCAGACCACGCCAGAGGCGCCGGCGTTGCAGGCGCAACTTGCGGAGTCCCTGCACGCGGGCGACCGCGCGGTCGTGCTGGAGACCACGAGCCATGGCCTAGCCCTCGATCGCGTGGCGGCCGTTGCATATGCGGCAGGAATCGTCACGAATTTCGGTTCCGACCACCTTGATCTCCACGGGAGTTTGGACGCGTACCGTGCCGCAAAGCTCCAGTTGATCACACAGATCACGGGATCACGGGCCAGTCGCGACGCTGGACTCGCCCCGCTCGCGGCGATCCGCCGCGCCGACCCTAATCTTGCGCCGTTCGTGGCCGCTGCCGATGCGGCAGGGATTCGAGTGGTCGACTTCGATGTCGCCGATGACGGGACGCTGTTGCTGGATGGCGAGCGGCACGCGGTGACGCTGAAGATGCCGGGCCGCATCAACGCGCTGAATGCGGCGGCCGCCCTCTCGCTTGTGGCTGCGTGGAACCTCCCGCTCGCTCCAGCGATCGCTGCAGTTGCCGAAGAGCCTGGCCCGCCTGGTCGCAGCGAGCGGGTGGAGTGCGGACAACCCTTCCAGGTGATCGTTGACTTTGCGCACAACGGTCCGTCGCTTGAGGCGGCGATCCACGTTGCACGGTCGCTCGCCGTCCCAAGCGGGCGCGTGCTCTTGGTGACGGGCGCGGCAGGAGAGCGAGATCCCGGTCGTCGATCGGCGATCGGACGCGTGTGCGTCGAGGCGGATCGGGTCTGGATTGCCGACGAAGACCCGCGAGGGGAGAGCCCAGACGCCATCGCGACGGCGATCACCGCTGCTGCAGAGGAACAGATCGGCGAGAGGGCGAAGCGAATGCTCACCGTGCAGCATGATCGGCGGGCGGCGATCAGGGCGGCCATCGGAGATGCGCGTCCCGGCGATGTGGTGCTCCTCGCGGGAAAGGGACACGAGCGGACGATCGAACGGAGCGGCGGGGACGAGGCGTGGGACGAGGTGAGGGAGGCGACCGAGGCGCTCAGCGCACTCGGCTATCCTCAGCAGACATGAGCGTAGAGCCGCAGCCGATGAGTCGCGAGGACGCTCGGGCGCCGCAGGCCCCCGATCCGATCGCAAAGGTGCGCGCGCTCGCGCGTCCGGTAGGGGAGCTTCGGGAGGCACTCCTCGCCAAGGTTTCCGCGCATCACGAGGATCCCACGGCAGCCGCACTCGTTGCTGCGGCGTTCGACTTCGCCGTGCAGGCACACGGAGAGCAGGTCCGCGCCTCCGGTGAGCCGTATGTCACGCACCCGGCGGAGGCCGCGCTCATCCTGGCCGATCTCGGCCTCGACGCCACCACGCTCGCCGCAGCGCTCCTGCACGACGTCCCCGAGGACACCAGCGTCACCGCGAGCGAGCTCGGTGAGCGATTCGGAGACGAAGTTGCCACCCTGGTCGACGGCGTGACGAAGCTGAGCAAGTTCTCTGCCCTCACGGCGGAGGAGCAACATGCCGAGAACATTCGCAAGATGTTCCTCGCGATGTCCCAGGATATCCGCGTTGTCCTGATCAAGCTTGGCGATCGTTTGCACAACATGCGCACCCTTGCGGCGCTCGGCGTGGAGAAGCAGCGACGCATCGCACGTCAGACCCTGGAGATCTATGCGCCGCTCGCCGAGCGCCTCGGCATCTGGCAGGTCAAGTGGGAGCTCGAGGACCTCGCCTTCAAGGCGCTGGAGCCGGAGCGCTATCACGAGCTCGCTCGACTGGTGGACATGCGGCGCGAGGCCCGGGCCGCATATGTGGCGCGGGCGATCGAGGTGCTGCGACCCGAACTGGAGCGCGCGGGGATTCATGCAGAGTTCACCGGCCGCGCCAAGCATCTCTACTCGATCCACAAGAAGATGTCGAGGAAGAACACGGATTTCTCGGAGATCTACGACGTGTTCGCGATCCGCATCGTCGTGAACGACCTTCGTGAATGCTACGCTGCGCTCGGTGCCGTGCACTCGGTGTGGCGTCCGATTCCAGGGCAGTTCGACGACTACATCGCCGTGCCGAAGAACAACCTCTATCAGAGCCTCCACACGGCGGTCGTCGCGCTCGACGGTCGGCCACTCGAGGTCCAGATCCGCACTCGTTCGATGCACGAGGTCGCAGAGGTCGGGATCGCCGCGCACTGGCGCTACAAGGACGGCACCCGTTCTGACGCCGCCTATGACGCGAAGCTCGCCTGGTTGCGCCAGCTGCTCGAGTGGCAGCGCGATGTCACCGACGCGTCTGAGTTCCTCGAAGGGGTGCGACTCGACGTCTTCCAGGATCAGGTGTATGTCTTCACGCCAAAGGGCGACGTCAAGGAGCTGGCCGCTGGGGCGACGCCGCTCGACTTTGCCTATCTTGTGCACACCGATATCGGGCATCGCTGCATCGGGGCGAAGGTAAACAATCGACTCGTGCCCCTGGAGTATCGGCTCAAGTCGGGCGACATCGTCGAGGTGGTCACGGCGAGGGGGAAGCACGGTCCGAGCCGCGATTGGCTGGCGATTGTGGCCACACGGCAGGCGCGGGACAAGATCCGACAGTGGTTCAAGCACCAGGAACGCGACGAGAACATCGCCCATGGGCGAGAGTCGCTTGAGCGCGAGCTCCGACGGCTGGCGCGCAGCTCGCTAGAGGCGGTCGGTCGAGAGCGGATCGAAGAGGTCGCGAAACAGCTCAACCAGGGGAGTGCGGACGATCTCTTCGCGGCGATCGGCTACGGTGCGGTCGGCCCCCAACAGGTGGTCTCACGTCTCGGCGTCGCTTCGGATGACGCCCAGGAGATGCTGCCATTCAGCGTCGCGCCACAGCAGGTGTCGCCGGCCGAGCGCACCGGTGGCATCCGCGTGAAGGGCGTGCCGGACCTTCTCACGAGATTCGGTCGCTGCTGCCGTCCGCTCCCCGGCGACCCGATCGTGGGCTTCATCACGCGCGGAAAGGGGGTGACCGTGCACCTTGCGAGCTGCTCGACCGCTTCGTCGGCGCGGGAGGCCTCCAGACTGATCGACGTGGAGTGGGAGGTCGCCCCGGCCACCACCGAGAGTTACCCGGTGACCATTCGCATCGAGGCGTCAGACCGCACGGGTCTTCTCTCGGATATCACGCAGGTGGTCGCCGACCAGAAGGTCAATATCCTTGCGGCATCTGTCGGCATGACGGGCTCCGGCAGCGCTGAGGTTCTCACCACACTTGCGGTCGGCTCGATCAGCGAACTCGCCCGCTTGATGGCGCGCATCGAGAGGGTGCGAGGCGTGCGCAACGTGGCCCGAGAGCAGCGACAGTGAGCGGTTTTCAGGCGCCCCGAGGGATGCGCGACCTCTTCGGCGCAGATGCCGCCGCGGTCGCCGCCGTCGAACAGGCGGCATACGCTGCAGCGGAGGCGGCAGGCTATCAGCGCATCATCTCGCCGATCGCCGAGGAGCGCGCCCTCTTTGAACGGGGCATCGGCGGCGCGAGCGACGTCGTTGCCAAGGAGCTCTACCGTCTTGCCCCGCACGCCGAGGACTCGACGCCGCTCGCGCTTCGGCCCGAAGCGACCGCCGGCATCCTGCGCGCCTACATCCAACACGGCATGCGCAGCGCCCCGCAGCCGGTACGACTTGTCACCGTCGCCCCCTTCTTTCGCCACGATCGACCCCAGAAGGGTCGCTATCGTCAGTTCACGCAGTTCAACGTCGAGGCGATCGGCGACGCCGGGCCCGGCATCGACGTTGAGGTCATCGAGCTCGGCGCCGCGTTCCTGATCGGACTCGGCCTCGCAGATGTCGAGGTGCACTTCAACTCGGTCGGCTGTGCCGCCTGTCGCCCCGCATATGCGGCGGCGCTCACGGCGCACTTCGCCCCGATCGAGGCCGAGCTCGGTGAAGTCGACCGCATCAGGCTCCGAGAGAATCCGCTCCGACTGCTTGACTCCAAGGACGCCGCCGCGGTTCGGCGCTCGGAGAGCGCCCCCGAGCTACCGGGCCACCTCTGCGACGAGTGCGCGACGCACGCCGCCGCGGTGCGAGAAGGGCTCGCCGCGATCGGCGTCGCTGTCGTGGAAGCACCGCGACTGGTTCGAGGGCTCGACTATTACGCTCGGAGCGCCTGGGAGTATCTCCTTCCCGGGGAGCAGGGCCAGCAGGGTGCGCTCGGCGGTGGTGGACGGTATGACGGACTCGCCGAACTGATCGGCGGAAGTGCCACGCCTGCCATCGGATTTGCAATCGGGATCGATCGGGTCGTGCATGCCCTGCAGGATCGCGGGATCACCATCGGCCAGGTCGCCTCTCCTTCGGTGGTCGTATGCGGCATTGAAGAGGGGAGCTTGGCCGCAAGGATCGGCCTCGCATCGAGGCTCCGCGCGGCGGGGTTCAGCGCACGTGCCGACGTGACTCCCCGTAAGATCGGGAAGCAGCTCGAGGGCGCGGCGCGTGACGCGGCGACCGCCGTGATCATCATCGAGCCAGATGGTCGACTCAGCCTTCGGCACATGGCAGATGGGACGCAGACCGACCCTGCCGACGAATCGAGCGTGCTGCGCGCGGTTGCGGCGCTGTTGAAGAGGTAAGGCGAGGGAGCGATGACCGAAAAGGGACTGCTCGAAACAGGGCTGCGCAGCGACGTCTGCGGCGCGCTGCGCGCTCGCGATGCTGAGCGGCGCGTCCGACTCGCTGGCTGGGTCCATCGCCGCCGCGACCACGGCAGCCTCGTGTTCATCGACCTTCGCGATCGCTTCGGAATCGTCCAGGTGGTGGTGGACGCGGCAACGGCGCCAGAGGCGCACGCCGCACTCGCGGAGGCGCGCATCGAGTGGGTGATCGCGGTCGAGGGTGTCGTTGCCCTGCGTCGCGCTGGCACCGAGAACGAGAAGCTGCCAACCGGGGCCGTCGAGGTTTCGGTCGACACGGTGCGCATCCTCTCCCAGTCGAAGACACCCCCGTTCTACATCAACGAGACGGAGGCTCCGATCGACGAGAGCGTCCGCCTGAAGCACCGTTACCTTGACCTCCGTCGTGAACCGTTGCGCGACCGGCTGCTGTTGCGCAGCGCGATGGTGCAGGCGATCCGAGAGGTGCATCACGAACACGGGTTTGTCGAGGTCGAGACGCCGATCCTGATCAAGTCGACGCCAGAGGGGGCGCGCGACTTCATCGTTCCATCGCGTCTGCAGCCTGGCAGCGTCTACGCGCTCCCGCAGTCGCCACAGCAGATGAAGCAGCTGCTCATGGTGGCAGGCTTCGATCGCTACTTCCAGATCGCTCGCTGCTTCCGCGACGAAGACCTGCGTGGCGATCGTCAGCCAGAGTTCACGCAGCTTGACCTTGAGATGAGCTTCGTGGACGAGTCGAGCGTGCGCGGATTTGTGGAGCAGATGGTTGTGGAAGTGACGAAGCGGACGCGACCCGATCGCCCCATCCAGCAGCTCCCATTCCCTGTGTTCACCTACGAGGAGGCGCTCGAGCGTTATGGCTCAGATAAGCCCGACCTTCGCTATGAGATGGAGCTGATCGACCTCGGCGCTGCCCTCCCCGCTGCAACCGGCTTCAAGGTCTTCGACGACGTGCGCGCGAGCGGCGGTCGCATCCGTGCCATCCGCGTCCCTGGAAAGGGCGGCGCTCCGCGATCGGAGATCGACGATCTGACCGACCGCGCGAAGCGCCATGGCGCGAGCGGGCTCGTCTGGATCGCACTGCAGCCGGATGGCGAGATCAAGTCGCCGATCGCAAAGTTCCTTTCACCTGAGTCGATCGAAGCGATCTGGCGTGCGAGCGGAGGAGCGCGCACCGCAGCGGACGGCGACCTCCTCCTTGCGGTCGCGGGCGAACGTGTCCTCTCCGCGGAGGTGCTCGGACGGCTTCGCGTCGAGATTGCCCTCGAGGCGAACATGGCCGATCCCGACGTGCTGGCCTTCTGTTGGGTCCACCGCTTCCCGATGTACCAGTGGGATGCGGAGTCGAGTCGCTGGGATGCAACGCACAACCCGTTCAGCGCCCCAGTGCCAGAGCATCTCGATCTGCTGGCAACGGCCTCGGGAGACCTCAATCGGCGTTCCGCCGATGACCCGGCCGGCGCCGCGCTGGCACAGCAATACGACGTGGTGTTGAACGGCTGGGAGCTCGGCGGCGGCTCGGTGCGCATCCACGATCGCGCGCTCCTCGAGCGCTCCTTTGCGCTCATGGGTCACTCGCTTGCAGATGCGCGCGCAAAGTTTGGTGCGCTTCTGGACGCGTTCGAGTACGGCGCGCCACCGCATGGCGGCATCGCAATCGGCGTGGAGCGATGGGCGGCGCTGCTCGCGAACCAGGTGAACATCCGGGAGGTCATGGCCTTCCCGAAGACGCAGTCCGGGAGCGATCTGATGCTCGAGGCTCCGTCTGAACCGGATGCGAAGCAGTGGAGCGAACTCGGACTGATGATCTCGCCGCGTCCGAAAACGGAGCGGAAGTGATTGGGACCCTTCGGTAGCCTCGACGCTTTGTGGCACACACGACCGTCCGCGGAGCGGAGATCCACTACAGCACCTACGGCACCCGCGTCGAAGGACGTGATCCCGTCCTCCTGATCCACGGGTCGTACATCACCGGGAGGGTCGATTGGGGCGAAATAGCCCCGCAGCTCGCCCGAGATTTCGAGGTCATCGTTCCAGACTGCCGCGGTCACGGCGCCAGCAGCAATCCGAACGGCACGTACTCGTTTCGCGAGATGGCCGCCGACGCCGTTGGACTCATTCATGCGCTGGGTCATGCGCGCGCTCACGTGATCGGACACAGCAACGGCGGAAACGTTGCGCTCGTCACCTTGATGGAGCATCCCGAGGTGGTTGCAACCTGCATCCCACAGGCGGCAAACGCCTATGTCAGCGCCGATCTGGTGGAGCGGATCCCGAAGAAGCTGGACCCGGATCGAATCGCCCGAGAGGATCCCGCATGGATGGAAGAGATGATCGACCTCCACTCCCAGCACCACGGCACCCAGTACTGGAGGACGCTGCTGCAACGAACGGCCGCGGAGATCATTGCCGAACCAAACTACACCGCGGCCGACCTGGCGCACGTGAACCGTCCGACGTTGGTGATCGAGGGTGAGAACGATTCGACAAATGCGCCCGCGCGGCATGCAGCCTTCATTGCAGAGCACATCCCGGGCAGCGAGCTCTGGATTCCGCCCGGGGTTGGGCACAATGTCCACGTCGAGATTCCCGATCTCTGGCTCGCTCGCGTCTTGTCGTTCCTGCGCCGGCATTCGCGCGCCGAGGGCGACGGGGAATGAGCCACGGAGCGCGTCGCATCCAGGTGCTGCCATTGGAGCTGCGTCACCCGTTCGTCATCGCACACGGGAGCTCATCTGTTCGTGAAACGGTGGTCCTCGAAGTCGCCGGCGGCGCAGGGGAGGCTGCCACCGTTCCATACCTGGGCGAGCGTACGGTCGATACGCTGGCGGCCCTCGAGGAGTTGGCGCCGCATCTCGAGTCGCGCATCGGCGCGGTCGAAGAGATTCGCGTGCCTCCGCACGTCTCGTCTCGAGCCGCGGCGTGTGCCGCAGACATGGCACTGTTCGATGGCCTCGGCAAGGCACTCGGACGCCCCCTCTGGGATCTTGTCGGTGCGCCGGAGCCGTTGCCCTTCGAGACCTCGCTCACGATCGCGATGGGCACACCCGATGAGATGGCGGCGCGGGTTCGCGAGATGCCCGCGACGATCTACAAGGTCAAGGTGGGTGGCCCGCATGATGAGGAGGCTCTCGAGGCGATCCGTGGAGTGACAAACGCGCGCATCAGGCTCGATGCGAATGGGGGCTGGTCGCCGGAACGCGCCGTCGAGATCATCCCGCGCCTGGAACGATTTGACATCGAGCTGGTCGAGCAGCCCATCGCCGCATCGGATGACGCCTCGCTCGGCAGGCTCAAAGAGCTGGGCGCTGGCGTTCCGATCTTCGCCGATGAGAGCGTGGCTCGCCTCGCCGATGTCGATCGCATCGCGCCGCACGTCGACGGGATCGTCGTCAAGCTGCGCAAGTGTGGAGGCGTGCGCGCCACCGTCGAAGTGATGCAGCGGGCGCGAGCGCTCGGCCTCCGCGTGATGATCGGCTGCATGATCGAGAGTTCGCTTGCGGTGACGGCCGCGGCGCATCTTGCTGGCATGTGCGATCTGGTCGATTTGGACGCCCCGCAGCTCATCCGGAACGATCCGTATCTTGGAGTGACCTACCAGGGCTCACAGGGCCGCGTGCCTTCCGGGGCCGGAATCGGGGCGGTTCGACGCGACGTGCAAGTCTAGGGATTGAGTTCGCCGCGACGCTCCCATGGATCGACGGCGTTCGTATCTGCGGGCGGCGCTTCGTAGCTCAGCCTCGACCTCCCGTCCGAAGGAAGGATCGCCGCCTCGTCCCCGCATTCGATCAAGGTTGACGGGAGTTCGTCGCCCCCTTCCAGGAGTGGGAGCGGAGTGAGCTGGATCGGTCCAGCGCTCCCCTTGAATGCGGCGCGCAGAGCCACATCTCTGTTTCTCCCGTGCGCAGCGATGAGCGCCGTAATCGTTTCGGGGTCGACCCCTGCATTGGCAACGGGGAGGGTGAGGAGCGCGCTCGTCCCACCCACGATCTGTCGGGCTTCGGCGCCCGCCGCCTTCACGCTGGCGGCCCGCGTGGTTTGCGCGAGCGGGGCGAAGTCGTGCTCTGCGGCGAGTCCGGCGATCAGAATGGGGTGTGCGCCACCAGACCAGGCGGCCTCGATCAGACGTGTGAGGGCAGGCGTGGGGCTCCCGCTCGTCAGCGATTGAGGATCAGCGAGGATCAACGCGGCAACGGTCATGCCCAAAGTATACGCAGGCGCGAAGCGTGCGAGAATCACCACATGACTGCGATCAACGCCCCCGCACATCTCGTCGCCCAGACTGGCATTCGCACGGTCGGTATCGTCGCGCACGTCGACCACGGCAAGACGACGCTCGTGGACAGCCTCCTGCGACAGAACGGTGCCTTCCGCGCGAACGAGGAGCTCGTGGAGCGCGTGATGGACAGCGGAGACCTCGAGCGGGAGAAGGGGATCACCATCCTCGCCAAGGAGACGGCAATCCTGTTCAAGGGTGTTCGCGTCGTGATCGTGGACACGCCTGGCCACGCCGACTTCGGTGGTGAAGTCGAGCGAAGCCTCCTGGCCGTGGACGCCGTGCTCC
>CAINCM010000011.1 GCA_903847005.1 uncultured Chloroflexota bacterium
AGGCGCGTTGCGGTCGCCGCATCGAGTCCGAGTCGTGTGGCGATCAGTTCGCTTGCGGCCGCGGTCTCTGGCAGTCCGAGGCGAATGGTTGCGCAGCGACTGCGAATGGTCGGGAGGAGCGAGGCGTCGTCTGCGGCTGCAAGGATGATGTGTGTCTGCGCAGGGGGCTCCTCGAGCGACTTGAGCAGCGCATTCTGCGCTGGCTCGCTCATGCGATCCGCACGTTCGATCAGCGCGACCCTTCGCCCCCCTTCGACAGGGAGGAGGGCGAGGCTTGCCTCAAGCTCGCGGATCGGGGAGATGCCGATCTCGTCGGCGGCGCCGCTTGGAGCGATGTGGGCGAGATCCGCATGGCTCCCTGAGACGACGAGCCTGCAGGCGCGGCACTCGCCACAGGCGCCTCCCCCCTGCGGTGCTGTGCAGAGCAGGGTTGCCACAACGTCGCGTGCAAGGGTTCCGGCGCCCGCTCCACGCGGGCCAACGATGAGCAGGGCGTGCGGCGGGACACCGGCGAGAAGCTGTGCCACGCGCGCGGCGGCAGCGTCATGGCCTCGTGTTGCGAAGCGTGCTGGCAACCGTGTGGCGGCGCGAGTCGGACTGGCCGGCGCGGAGACCGCCTTCGCCATCCTGCTCGCCTCTTACCTCTTGCTCTTTGGCCGGGCCGACGGCTTCTTCACCAACGCCACCTTCGCGGCCGGCTTCTTCGCGGCCGGCTTCTTCGCGGCCGGCTTCTTCGCGGCCGGCTTTGACTTGGCACGCGAGCGCCCGCCCGTTGGCGCATCCTTTCCGCTCAGTGCAGGAGCGCTCTCGGCCGAACGGCCGGTCGCCTCGAGCTGCGATCGCAACAGTGCGGCAACATCCGACGGGACGGACCCGCTCTCCACGCCAGCCGACATGTTGGAGCGACTCGACCCATCGCGCTGGGATCGAGCGACCTCGTCGGCGATGCGCGAGGGCCCGGAGCCGAGCGCGCGTCGTGAAGCTCCGGATGGCTGAGAAGCGCCGCGACGCTCGTTGCGCATGTACTCGGGGACGTCGCCGTCGAGATCTGCGAGTGACATCGTCTCGATCGGGCCCGCATATGCGGATCCGCCGACCGGTGCGCCGTTGCGAGAAGCGTCCGCATATCCCTCGCCGCGTCCGCGTCCACCGCGTCCGCGTCCACCGCGTCGACGTCGACGTCGCGGCGCGTCTCCGCTGTCGTGTTCGTGCTCTTGACCGACACCGGGCCGTGTGTAGTCTGCGGGCTCGAGGTCATCGAGCGACATTGTCTCGATCGAGTCCGCGTCGAAGGCGTTGCCGCCGACACGGACGACTGCGCCAGCGCGCCCTCGGGATCCAGATGATCGTCCGCCGCCGCGACGCGAGCGTCCTCGCTCCTCGCGTGACTCGAGCCCACGTCGCGGGCGCGCAGGAGCCTCAGACTGCTTGTCTGGGACCTCCGTCATGGAGAGGTCTTCGTCGCCGTCCGCGGCCACGCGACGGCCGCTTCGCGAGCCGCCCGCCTCGACCTTGGCGATCGAGGTGATCTCGATGAACTGGTCGGCCACGTCGATCAAGTCGCTGCTGGTGTTCGCTCGGAAGCTCACGACCTCCACGCGCACGCCCATGTCCTGCACGGCGCGAATCGCGGGCGCGAAGTCACCGTCACCGGAGATCACGACTGCGATGTCGAGCTTCGGCGCGAGGCGGACGAGGTCGACCACGAGCTCGATGTCGAGGTTGGCCTTGAATCGACCGTCACCGTACTTGCGAACATCCTTGCTCACAACCTTGTAGTTGTTGCGATCCAAGAAGTTGTGGAATGCCTTCTGGTTTTCGTTGTCTGGATCGAGTCCGGTGTACGCGTATGCGCGAATCAAGTCGCGATTCGCGGTGATGGTCTTCAAGAGCGTGACGTAGTCGATGTCGACTCCGGCCGCCTTGGCTGCATAAAAGACGTTTGCGACGTCAACGAATACTGCGACGTTACGACTCATGATGTGTGTACCTCTTTGTCTGTCTCGTAGTAGATGTTGTGGCGTGCGCTGCTACGACGGGGCGGCGCCTGATGGGCACCTGCCCGCGCGTCGGAGCGCACGGCTGCACCCGACCACCCTAACAGAGCGGAGCAGGGCGGCGCTGGTTTGTGCTCGACTCCCTCGTGGCGGGAGGGGCTTCGGACGCTACCGATCGTCGCGGGCGTCGACGATCTGCGCGGCGCCGGCGATCCATGCGCCGAGGCCGAGAAGGGTGACCCAGAGCCCCGGGGCACGGAGCGGGGCGAAGACGACCGCAAGCGAGAGCTCGCTCCCGGTTGCGCGCACCGCCGCCTCGCTGGCGGCAAGAAGGAAGGCGAGACTCGCGACGCCGACGAGTCCAACGTGGAGTGGCCAGGCGTCGATCGGGAGTTGCTCGCCGACGGCGTCCGGTGCGATGAGGATGGCGAGGAGCGCGAGCGCGCTGAAGAAGGCGGCGACGCCGATCGAATCGAAGGCGTTCCCTGTCACAGCGGGGGTGCCGCCACCGCCCAGGGTCCACCACGACGGGAATGCGCCGATCACCACGAGGAGGGCGCCGACGCCGCTGAGGCGCCGGCCGTTGCTGCGTCTGCGCAGGCTTCCCGCACCGGTTTGAAGTCTGCCGATCGGCTTCACTCGTTACGACTCGCCGAGTACGGACGCGTAGAGTTCGCGCTTCAAGACGCCGACGTAGCGGAGGTTTCTGTAGGTCTCACCGAAGTCGAGTCCGTATCCAACGACAAACTTGTCGGGAATCTCGAAGCCCGTCCAGTCCACCTTCAGATCGACGAGGCGACGTGCAGGCTTGTTGAGCAGCGTCACGATGCGGATCGACCGCGGGCTCTTCCCGCCGAGGTATCCCAACAGGTAGTTCAGGGTGAGCCCGGTGTCGATGATGTCCTCCACGATCAGGACATCTCGCCCTTCGATGGTTCCAGAGAGGTCTTTGAGGATGCGCACGGTGCCGCTCGACTCTGTGTTCCCACCGCCGTACGAGGAGACTTCCATGAGGTCGATGACGACGTTGCCTGGGATCGCCCGCATGAGATCTGCCACGAAGACGAGCGAGCCTTTCAGGACGCTCACCAAGACGAGCGGTTCGCCTCCGCGATACGCCGAGCCGATGTCCGCGCCGAGCTCCTTGACGCGCGCCTGGATTGCCGCTTCGTCGACGAGTATTTCGTCGATGTCGTCGTGCGGATTGCTGCTTCGCGTCGTGCTCATGCGGCCGCCACTCCAGCTCTCTCCCTGCGGGTGCGCGGTGGTGTTGCCGAGCCAGATGGCCCAACGACGCCGTGCGCGCTCCGCTGATACTTCCACATCAGCGCCTTGATGTCGCTTGCGCCAAGGAGCTTGATTCGAAGCTCAGGATAGAGGGCGGTGAAGCGTCGCAACTTTCTCCGCTTCTGGCGCATCAGCGCCTGTCGAATGGTGGTGAGCTCGACCCAGAGATCGATGTCCGGGAGATAGAAGTCGGGGGCGAAGCGCGAAGCAACGCGTCCATCGGCATGGTGCGCCAGCGGGAACGTGGTCGCCTCGTACTCCCAGCGGATCCCGTAGAAGTCGAGGATCTGGGCAAACTCCGCCTCGCTCCGATGTGCAAAGGGGCGGGCTCCGACTGAAGTCTCCATCGGGTTGGCATCGTAGCATCGAGTCGGATCGGATACTCTCCCAGGGTATGGACGAACACACGGGGCACAGCTACACCAAAGATCGCAAGGTGTTGATGAATCGCCTCAACCGACTCGAAGGCCAGGTGCGCGGCATCGGGCGAATGGTCGACGGCGAAGAGTACTGTGTCGACATCCTCCAGCAGATCGCTGCGCTCCGCGCCGCAGTGGATGCGCTCGGTCTCCTCATCCTCGAGGACCATGTGCGCGGGTGCGTGAAGAGCGCCGTGGAGAAGGGCGAAGCTGACAAGTACGTCGAAGAGGTGCTGGATGTGGTGCGCCGCTCGATGGGCCGACCGTCACGGGCGAGCGAGAAGCGAGGTTGACAGAGCGCCAGCAGCTCCCGACTGATCCAGACAAGCTTCCGCCAACGGAGCGCGAGTCGCTCGACGCACTCGATACGCTGCTGCGATCGGCGCAGCTCCCGCAGCTCAGCGCGCCAGAGCGGAGGGTGATGACCGTACACCTGAGGCTTCTCGATGCCTGGAATCCATTCATCAACCTGACACGGATCGAGCACGCGAACGAGCGCGCGTCGCGACACCTCCTTGACGCGCTTGTCGCCGTTCCGCTGATCGACGAGCTTCTGCCGAGCGGCGGCACGGTTGCCGACCTTGGAAGCGGTGGCGGCTTCCCGGGTGCTCCCCTCGCCGCGCGCCTTCTCGCCGCGCGCCCGGAGGCGACGTTCGATCTCATCGAGGCGACCGGGAAGAAGGCGCGCTTCCTCGATGCCGTCGTTGCGGCGAGCGGACTCGCCCCCCGGCTCCGCGTGGTGCACGCGCGCGCCGAGGATCTCGTATCGCACGCCCCCACTCGCTACGACGTGATCACTGCACGCGCCGTTGCGCCGCTCGCCGAACTCACGCGAATCGCGCGGCCGCTGCTCGCCGCGGGCGGGCACCTCGTTGCATGGAAGCGCGACGGAGACGGTTGGGCAGAAGAACTTGCAACGGCAACCTCCCTTGTCGGCGGAGATGCGATTCGCGTCCACCGCGTCACGCAGCGTGGGCTTGATCGCGCGCTCTTTGTCCTCGTGAGTGGATGAAGAAAGGCGTCAGGTATAGAATCAGACGAAAGCGAGGCGATGAGAGGCAACGGTCACTCTGAACCCCCGACCGGCCTCACCGCCGGCCCTTGAAGCTCTAAGGGGCGGTACGACGTCATGACAAACGAGAAGCAGAAGCCAGCGTCCGAAGTCGAAAACGAAGAGTGGTTCATCGAAGAGGAACCCGATCACCTCATCGCCTCCGAAGCGGGGAGTGAGCCGGTCAACAGCGTTGGGCGCGCCACGCTCGCAGCGAAGACCGCGCTCTTCGGTCGAAGGCTCTCTAACGCCGAAGAGGGCGAAGAGCGGCTGCCGAAGAAGTTTGCACTGCCGGTGTTCTCATCTGACGCGATCTCCTCGAGTGCCTACGCCAGCGAAGAGATCCTCATCGTGCTCGCCTCGGCGGGCGCCTCCTATCTCGCCTTCGGTCCCGTGATCGCCCTGGCCGTCGGCCTCCTCCTCGGGGTCGTGGCCATCAGCTACCGCCAGGTCTGCTTCGGCTTCCCGAAGGGTGGTGGGGCGTATGCGGTGGCCTCCAGCACCCTCGGCACGGTTCCGTCGCTGGTGGCGGCATCGAGCCTTGTCATCGACTACATCCTCACCGCCGCCGTGAGCACGGCAGCGGGTGTCGCCGCCATCACGTCGGCGCTCCCAGAACTCCTCCCGTGGCGTGTCGAGCTCGCGCTCGGCGCACTCTTCCTGCTCGTTCTCGCGAATCTGCGGGGCCTTCGAGAGTCTGGTCGTCTGTTTGCAATTCCGACCTACCTCTTCGTCGGAGGGGCGCTCTCGGTCATCGGCATCGGTTGCCTGCGCATCGCGCTCGGCGATCCTGCGGTGAACTGGAGCCAGGGTGTCGTGGTGGAGGCGCACGACGGTATGCAGCTCATCCTTCCGTTCCTGTTGCTCAAGGCGTTCGCCTACGGCTCTGTGGCGTTGACCGGAACCGAGGCGATCTCCGACGGGGTTGCGGCGTTCAAGAAGCCGGAGGCGAAGAATGCCGCGGACACCAGGGCGATCATGGCAGTACTCCTCGCAACGATCTTTTTCGGGATGTCGCTGCTCGCCTTTGCGTTTGGCAAGGTTCCGCAAGAGGTCGGCGGCGAGACG
>CAINCM010000012.1 GCA_903847005.1 uncultured Chloroflexota bacterium
CGACTCGTACATCCCGACCCCGACCCGCGAGGTCGACAAGCCGTTCCTCATGCCGGTCGAAGACGTCTTCGGCATCAAGGGGCGCGGCACCGTCGCCACCGGCCGCATCGAGCGCGGCGTCGTCAAGGTCGGCGACGAGGTCGAGCTCGTCGGGATCAAGGCGACCCGCAAGATCGTCGTCACCGGCGTCGAGATGTTCAAGAAGCTCTTGGACGAAGGACGCGCCGGCGACAACACGGGGCTCCTCCTGCGCGGCATCGAGCGCGAGGAGATCGAGCGCGGCCAGGTCCTCGCGAAGTCGGGATCGGTCACCCCGCACACCAAGTTCAACGCCGAGGTCTACGTCCTCACGAAGGACGAGGGGGGACGGCACACGCCGTTCTACAACGGCTACCGTCCGCAGTTCTACCTGCGCACGACCGACGTCACCGGCTCGATCGGCCTCCCTGCGGGCGCCGAGATGATCATGCCGGGCGACAACGTCGAGATGACGGTCGAGCTGATCACCCCGATCGCGATCGAGGTCGGGCAGCGCTTCGCCATCCGCGAGGGCGGCCGCACCGTCGGTGCCGGCTCCATCACGAAGATCACCGAGTAACCGATGGCGAAGCAGCGGATCCGCATTCGGCTCAAGGCGTATGACCACCGCCTCATCGATCAGTCTGCCCAGACGATCGTCGAGACGGCTCAGCGCACGGGTGCCGATGTGATCGGTCCGGTGCCGCTCCCAACGCGCATCGAGAAGTTCACCGTGCTGCGCTCGCCGTTCATCGACAAGGACAGCCGCGAGCAGTTCGAGATCCGGACGCACAAGCGCCTGGTGGACATCATCGACCCAACCCCGAAGACCGTGGACGCGCTCATGCGGCTGACCTTGGCCGCAGGCGTGGACATCGAAATCAAGATGTAGGTGAGTGAAGTGACGCTTGGACTGCTCGGCCGAAAGGTCGGGATGACACAGATCTTCGCAGCGGACGGCACATCCGTGCCGGTGACCGTGGTCGCCATCGAGCCGAACACGGTGACGAAGCTGCGCACGCCAGAGCGCGATGGCTATACCGCTGTACAGGTCGGCATCGAGGCGGGGAAGCGCCGGCTGAACAAGCCAGACCTCGGCCAGTTCAAGGGTGAGCTGCCTGCGTGCGCCGTCACCCGCGAATTCCGCGTGGATTCGGTCGACGGGATGACGCTCGGTCAGACCCTCGACGTCAGCCTGTTTGCCGAAGGCGACCTCGTCGACGTGACCGGCGTGTCGAAGGGGAAGGGTTTCGCAGGAACCATCAAGCGACACAGCTTCTCCCGAGGACCAGAGACGCACGGAGCCGACCATCACCGCGAGCCTGGCTCGATCGGTGCGGGCACGACGCCGGGGCGTGTGTACCGGGGTACGCGCATGGCGGGTCACATGGGTGTCGACCGCGTCACCGTCCAGAAGATGAAGGTCGTCCGCTGCGATGGCGCGCGCAACCTGATCCTCGTCAAGGGTTCGATTCCCGGTGCGAAGAACGCGCTGGTGGCGATGAGCAAAGCGGAGCAGATCTGATGCCGAGCGTCGACGTCTTCTCCAAGGCCGGGGCGAAGGTGGGGAGCGTGGAGCTGCCCGCCGTCTTCTCGAGCCCGGTGAACGAGGCGCTGATGCACCAGGCGGCCGTGTCGCAGCTCGCGGGTCGCCGGACGGGCACCCACGCGTCGAAGAAGCGCGACGATGTGGCGGGCGGCGGTCGAAAGCCGTGGAAGCAGAAGGGGACCGGTCGCGCACGACAGGGCTCCACGCGATCGCCGCAGTGGAAGGGCGGCGGCGTCGTCTTCGGTCCGCAGGTGCGCTCCCATGAGACGCCGATGCCGAAGCGGATGCGACGCGCCGCGCTGCTCGGCGCACTGAGCGCGAAGGTCGATGCCCTCAAGGTCGTCGACGAGCTCGGGATCCAGGCCCCGAAGACGCAGGTGATCTCCAAGATGTGCGTCGCACTCAGCGCAGGGAAGCGTGTCCTCGTGGTCGCGCCGATCGTCGACGGCGCACTCGTGAAGTCCGCCGCAAACATTCCGCAGCTCGCGGTGCTTCGCGCCGACTCGCTCAATCTGATTGACTTGATGAACGCCGACACGATCATCGTCGAGAAGGCGGCGCTTGCCACCATCCAGGAGGTGTACGGATGAGCCGCAGCGCGCACGAGACCGTGCTTCGACCTGTGATCTCCGAGAAGTCCATCCTGCAGTCGCAGGCCGGCAAGTACACCTTCGCGGTGCATCCAGACGCATCGAAGATCGAGATCGCCGCGGCCGTGGCGACCCTCTTCACGGTCAAGGTGGCGGAGGTCAACGTCCTGTCGACCAAGGCCAAGTCGACGCGTGGCACCCTCGCGCGCAGCATGTATCCAGGGAAGACGACTCCGTGGCGCAAGGCCGTGGTCACCCTCGCCCCCGGCGAGAAGATTCAGTTCTTCGAGGGGGTCTAGTCATGCCGCTGCGACGACTGAAGCCGACGAGTGCAGGTGTCCGTGGGATGACCACGCCGACGTTCGAGGAGATCACCACCGACGCTCCGCACAAGCCGCTCACCGTGAAGATGGTGCGCGGTTCGGGGCGAAACAACCAAGGGAAGATCACCGTACGCCATCGTGGGGGCGAACAGAAGCGTCTCTATCGGAAGATCGACTTCCGTCGCGACAAGTTCGGGATCCCCGCACGCGTGGCGACAATCGAATACGACCCAAACCGCTCTGCGCGCATCGGTCTTCTCAACTATGCAGACGGTGAGAAGCGCTACATGCTCCTCCCGAACGGCCTCACCGTGGGCGACATGATCGAGTCTGGCCCGAACGCGGAGGCGAAGCTCGGCAACTGCCTCCCGCTCGCCCGCATGCCGCTCGGCACCACGATCCACAACATCGAGCTCGTGGCAGGGAAGGGCGGTCAGATGGTCCGTTCCGCCGGAGCCGCCGCGCAGCTTGTCGCGAAGGAGGGCGAGTTCGCCACCATTCGCATGCCATCGGCGGAGATGCGACTCGTCCCGCTCGCCTGCATGGCGACCGTCGGACAGGTTTCGAATATCGACCACGAGAACCTGAAGCTCGGCAAGGCCGGACGTGCTCGCCGCATGGGGAAGCGCCCAGAGGTGCGTGGTTCGGCGATGAACCCTGTCGATCACCCGCACGGCGGTGGCGAGGGGAAGGCCCCGACCGGAATGCCGCCGAAGACCCCGTGGGGGAAGAGCGCGATGGGACTCCGGACCCGTCGCAACAAGTTGACGCAGCGGCTGATTGTCCGCTCGCGACACGCGAAGTAGGAAGGAGGAGCCATGTCACGTTCAAGCAAGAAGGCCCCCTTCGTCGAGAAGCGGCTCCTCGGACGGATCCAGGCGATGAACGCGTCCAATGAGAAGCGCGTCGTGAAGACCTGGTCACGTGCGTCGGTCATCTACCCAGACTTCATCGGGCACACGATCGCGGTCTACAACGGCCGCAAGCACGTGCCTGTCTTCATCACGGAGAACATGGTCGGGCACAGGCTCGGTGAGTTCTCGCCGACCCGCCTCTTCAAGGGGCACTCGCGAGTCGACCGCACCACGGCCGTAGCGGGCGCAACGCCAGGAGGTGCCGCATGAGCATCCGTGTGAAGGCAACGGCCAAGTACGTCCGCGGCTCGACCCGCCGCGCCCAGCTCGTGGTGCGCGCGATCAGGGGGAAGCAGGTGGCCGACGCCGCCTCCATCCTCCGCTTCTTGCCGCACTCCTCTGCGCGTGATGTCGCATCGGTCCTGAAGAGCGCGACAGCCAACGCCGAGGCGAACCACGGCATCCCGGCGGAGCGCCTCTGGGTGGTCGACGCGAGCGCCGATGAGGGCCCAACGTTGAAGCGCTTCCGACCTCGCGCCCAGGGCCGTGCCTTCTCCATCAACAAGCCGATGACCCACATCACGGTCACCGTGAGCCCGAAGGAGGCCTGACATGGGACAGAAGGTCCATCCGATCGGTTTCCGGCTCGGCGTCACCAAGACGTGGAGCGCGCAGTGGTACGCCGACAAGGACTATACGAAGCTGCTCCAGGAAGATCTGCGCATCCGCAAGCTGATCGAGGAGAAGCTCGCCGCGGCAAGCATCTCCAAGGTGGAGATCGAGCGCGGCCTGAACTATGTCACCGTCACGGTGCATTCGGCAAAGCCGGGTGTGGTCATCGGCAAGGGTGGGCAGAACGTCGAGGTCCTGCGCGCCGCGATCGGCGAGATCAGCGCAGGCAAGGTGAAGCTCGAGATCAAGGAGATCCGCCAGCCCGACCTCGACGCGTTCCTCGTGGCGGCCGCCATCGGTGGCCAGCTGACACGTCGCATCGCCTTCCGAAAGGCGCTGAAGCAGGGGATCCAGCGCACCATGAAGGCGGGGGCCAAGGGCGTCAAGGTGATGGTGTCCGGTCGACTCGGCGGCGCAGAGATGAGCCGCGAGGAGTGGGACCGTGATGGTCGCCTTCCGCTGCACACGCTGCGCGCGGACATCGACTTTGCCGTGTATCACGCGCCAACGACCTTCGGTCAGATTGGCGTCAAGGTCTGGATCTATCGCGGCGATGCGCCTGCGGATGTGCTGAAGCCCAAGGCGATCAGCGAGAACACGGGAACGGGGGCATAACCATGTTGATGCCGAAGCGAGTGAAGTGGCGCAAAGTGCAGCGCGGACGCATGTCCGGCCCGGCGAAGGCGGGTCGCACGGTGGCGTTCGGCGAGTACGGTCTCGCCACAACCGAATGCGCATGGGTGACCGCACGCCAGATCGAGGCGGCTCGCCGCGCCATGACGCACTCGCTGAAGCGTGGCGGCAAGGTGTGGATCCGCGTCTTCCCTGACAAGCCGATCACCAAGAAGCCAGCCGAAACCCGCATGGGTTCGGGCAAGGGCGCGCCGGATCAGTGGGTTGCCGTGGTGAAGCCAGGCCGCATCCTCTTCGAGGTTGCCGGCATCGACAAGAAGGAGGCGATGGAGGCCTTCCGACTCGCCTCGATGAAGCTTCCGGTGAACACCGTGACGCTCGAACGCCCCGCAGGGCTCGGCGAGATCATCTTCGGCAAGAAGTTCCTCGCGAAGGTTGCATCGGGCGCTCCCCTCGAGGAGGCACCAGTGGCAACCGGCGCCGCTCCGAAGGAGCCTGAGCTCGTCAAGCCGGTGAAGCCAGCGAAGGAGGATGAGGCGTGATCGACATTGCGAAGGCTCGCTCCATGAGCGACGCTGAACTCGTCCAGGCGATTACGGACGCGAAGCGCGATCTCTGGCAGGCGCGCTTCGAGCTCTCCACGCGCCAGCTGAAGGACACCAGTGTCGTGACGAAGACGCGCAAGAGCATCGCGCGATTGCTGATGGTCCTGGCCGAGCGCCAGGCGAGCCAGAAGGCGTAGGGGGCAAGATGACAGCGAAGCATACGGGCCAGCGCAAGACGCAGACGGGCAGGGTGCTCAGCGATGCGGGCGACAAGACGATCGTGATTCGTGTCGAGCGCCTGCAGCAGCACCCGGTCTACAAGCGCGTCATCCGCCGCACGGCCAAGTTCATGGCTCACGATGAAGAGAACAGCGCCAAGATCGGCGACCTCGTCACCATCGAGGAGTCGCGACCGCTCTCCGCTCGGAAGCGTTGGCGCCTCATCGAAGTCCTCGAGCGCGCCGAAGGAGGCCAGTCGTGATCCAGACCGGGACGCGCCTTCGCGTGGCGGACAACTCCGGCGCAAAGGAGATCGAGTGCTTCCGCATCCTCGGACGCTCTCGTTCGACGATTGCGGGCGTGGGCGACGTGATCGTTGCCGCCGTCAAGCAGGCAACCACGAACGCGGGCGTCAAGAAGGGCGATGTGGTGAAGGCGGTCGTCGTACGCACGGTGAAGGAGATCGCGCGTCCAGACGGCAGCTTCATCCGCTTCGACGAGAATGCCGCCGTCCTCATCGCTGCAGACGGCAACCCACGTGGCACGCGCATCTTCGGGCCAGTCGCGCGAGAGCTTCGCGATCGTGACTACATGAAGATCATCTCGCTCGCGCCGGAGGTGCTCTGATGCGTTCCGACTATCGGACCACCACCTCGATTCGCGTGGGTGACACCGTGGCGATCTTGAGCGGCAAGGATGCGGGGAAGCGCGGCACCGTCGAGCGCCTCGTGAACCCCGGTCGCGTCGTGGTGACGGGAGTCAACATCTCGAAGAAGCATCAGAAGCCGCGCCAGAAGATGAACGCAGGCTCCCAGACACCCACGGTCGACAAGGGTGGCATCCTGGAGATCGCCAGCCCGCTCGATCTTGCAAAGGTCGCGCTCGTCTGCGCCAAGTGCGATCGACCGGTGCGCATCAAGACGAAGGTTGCCGCAGATGGCACGAAGTCGCGCCAGTGCAGCCGATGCGCGACCTCGATCGCCCACAAGGAGGTCACCAAGTGAGCGGCACCATCAAGCAGCGATACGTGGCCGAGGCGATCCCAGCGCTCAAGAGCGAGTTCGGCTACAAGAACGCCATGCAGGTTCCGCGCCTGGAGAAGATCGTGGTGAACATCGGACTCGGCGAGGCGCTCACGAACTCCAAGGCGGTCGATGCCGCGGTCGGCGATCTCGCGCTGATCACCGGGCAGCGCGCCATCGTGACGAAGGCGAAGAAGTCGATCGCAACCTTCAAGGTCCGTGAGGGGAATCCGGTCGGGGCGAAGGTGACGCTGCGCGGTGAGCGCATGTGGGACTTCTTCGAGCGCCTGACGCGCGTGGCGCTGCCGCGCATCCGAGACTTCCGCGGCGTCTCCGGCAAGGCCTTCGACGGTCGCGGCAACTACACCCTCGGTCTGAAGGAGCAGCTCTCCTTCCCAGAGATTGACTTTGACAAGATCGACCGGCTTCGCGGACTCGAAGTCACGATTGTCACAACGGCGAAGAGCGACGAGGAGTCGAAGCGACTCCTGGCACTGCTCGGCATGCCGTTCGCGAACTAAGGGAGGCTGGCATGGCAAAGAAGTCGATGGTTCTCAAGTCGAAGGCTCCGGCGAAGTTTTCCACTCGCGCGTACAGCCGCTGCTCGCTGTGCGGCCGACCCCGCGCATTCATTCGTCGGTTCGGCCTCTGCCGAATCTGCTTCCGTGAGCGTGCCCTGGTCGGAGAGATTCCGGGCGTAACGAAGTCGAGTTGGTGAGCATATGCATGTGACTGATCCGATTGCCGACATGTTGACAAGGATCCGGAACGCCTCGCGTGCGCGTCACGCCGAGGTCCTCGTCCCTGCCTCCAAGCTGAAGGCAGAGATGGCGCAGATCCTGGTTCGCGAGGGGTTCGTGGCGAGTGTGGAAGAGACGCGCTCCGTACCGGAGAACTTCTTGAAGATCACGCTGAAGTACGTCGACGGGAAGGTTCCCGTTGTCTCGGGCCTCAAGCGCATCAGCAAGCCTGGCCTGCGCGTCTATGCTGGCAAGACAGAGAGTCCCCGCGTGCTCGGCGGACTCGGGATCGTGATCCTGAGCACATCGACGGGGATCATGACCGGAGCGCAGGCCCACAAGGCCGAGCTCGGGGGCGAGATCCTCGCCTACGTGTGGTGAGAGGAGCGAACTGATGTCACGCATTGGACGAAAGCCGATTACCGTCCCGTCTGGGGTCAAGGTGACCATCGACGGTCGAACGGTCACGGTCGCGGGTCCGAAGGGAACCCTCTCGCGTGACCTTCCAGGAGCCATCGCCATCGTGTCCGAAGGCGAGAGGCTGCAGTTGACCCGCCCGAACGACTCCAAGACGAATCGCTCGATGCACGGCCTCTGTCGGACGCTCGTGGCCAACATGGTCCAGGGAGTCTCTGCCGGCTTCCGCAAGGAGCTGGAGATCAACGGCGTCGGATATCGTGCGGCGAAGAGCGGCAACAAGCTGACCCTGGCGCTCGGGTACAGCCACCCGATCGAGATCAATCCGCCGGCCGGGATCAGCTTCGAGGTCGACGGTCAGACCAAGGTCGCCGTCTTGGGCCACGACAAGGAACTCGTCGGACAGATCGCCGCGGAGATCCGCTCGCTTCGGAAGCCTGAGCCGTACAAGGGGAAGGGCGTGAAGTACGTCGACGAAGTCATCCGCCGCAAGGCCGGCAAGGCAGGAAAGGTCGGTGCCAAGTGAGCCGCGACATGACTCGCGTTGCCGCTCGCAAGCGCCGGCACGCGTCGATCCGAATCAGCGTGGCCGGTGACGCGACACGTCCGCGCCTCGCAATCTTCCGCAGCCTGAACCACATCTACGCGCAGGTCATCGACGATCAGCGCGGCGCCACGCTTGCCGCGGCCTCTTCGCTCGACGCGGTCGCCAAGGGCGACGCAAAGTTGACGAAGGTGCAAGTGGCCGCTGCGGTGGGCACGTTGATCGGCGAGCGCGCCAAGGCCGCCGGCGTTGCACAGGTCGTCTTCGACCGTGCCGGATTCCGCTATCACGGGCGCCTCAAGGCGCTCGCAGACGCTGCCCGGGCTGCCGGGCTCGAGTTCTAGGAGGGCGCCACGATGAGCCGAATCGATCCGTCGAAGCTGACCCTCACCGAGAAAGTCGTTCAGATCAACCGGGTGGCGAAGGTCGTGAAGGGCGGTCGCCGCTTCACCTTCTCCGCGCTGGTCGTGGTCGGCGACGGCCAAGGCCACGTCGGCGTTGGGGTAGGGAAGGCGGGCGAGGTGCCAGAGTCGATCCGCAAGGGCACCGAGGATGCCAAGAAGCATCTGATCAAGGTTCCATTCCTCGGCACCACCATCCCGCACGAAGTGCACGCAGAGCACACCGCCAGCCGAGTGATGCTGAAGCCAGCCTCGCAAGGTACCGGAGTGATCGCCGGCGGCGCGATCCGAGCGGTGATCACCGCTGCAGGGATCCACGACGTCCTCTCCAAGGTCTACGGGTCGTCGAATCCCGTCAACGCCACGCGTGCCGCCATCGACGCGCTCAGCCAGCTGCGCACTGCGGGTCAGATCTCTGCGGCACGCGGAAAGCGCGTGCGCATCCGCGTCGGCGGTCAGCAGGAGAAGGAGGCCCACCATGGCTGAGAAGCTGCTCAAGGTCACCCAGGTCCGCAGTGAACTCGGTCACGTCTCGCGCAACCGCGGGACCATCCGCGCGCTCGGACTCGATCGCATCGGACACAGCAACATCCTCCCCGACAGCCCCGCCGTGCGCGGAGCGATCCGTCAGGTACGCTTCCTGGTGGAAGCCGTCGAGCTGACGGGGGCCGAGGCCGAGGCCGGCGCGAAGTTCGTCGCTGCCAAGAAGGTGAAGCACGCGAAGCACGCCAAGAAGGCGAAGGGGACAAAGTGAAACTGCACGACCTGAAGCCCGCCGTCGGCTCGAAGCGGAAGCGCATTCGCGTAGGCCGCGGCATCGCTGCAGGCCGCGGAAAGACCGCGGGCTACGGCACGAAGGGCCAGACCGCACGCAGCGGTGGAAGCATCCCGGCCTGGTTCGAAGGCGGTCAGACACCGATTCACATCCGCATCCCAAAGCTTCGCGGCTTCCGCAACGTGCTCCGTGTGGAGTCGGCGGTCGTCAACGTGGGCCGCATCCAGAACTGGATCGACAGCGGCCGGCTCAAGGGCGAATCGCCGCTCACCATCAACGTCGACGTGCTCGAAGCGGCGGGCCTCATGAAGAGTCGCGGCAAGCCGCTCAAGGTCCTCGGCGGCGGCAACCTCACGGCCAAACTCTTCGTCCTCGCCGATTCGTTCACGGAGAGCGCGCTCACGAAGATCAAGGCGGCAGGCGGCAGCACGCAGGTGCTTCAGCTGCCAACGGGAGAGAGCGCGAAACCGGTCGGCGTGACGCCAACGTCCGGTCGGTCGGCCTCGCGGCCTGCGCCAACCAGTGAAGCGAGCGAGACCTCGCCCGAAGCCTGATCAGAGCAGACGACACGGTAGAGCGAGCGAGAGAGGAGTCGACCGATGATTGAGACCCTGCTCAATGCGGTGCGCTCGCCAGAGATTCGACGCAAGGTGCTCTTCGTGGGCGCCATGCTCATCATCTTCCGCTTGCTGAGCCACGTGCCGGTACCGGGCGCGGACCCGGCCGCACTCGCCAACTTCTTCGAGGACAACGCCCTCTTCAGCCTGCTCGACCTCTTCTCGGGCGGAGGACTTGCGCGATTCAGCGTGGTCGGACTCGGCCTCAATCCCTATATCAACGCCTCCATCATCATGCAGCTCATGAGCGGGGTCGTCCCCCGACTCATCGAGCTGAGCCGTGAGGGCGAGTACGGAAGAAACAAGATCAACCAGTACACGCGCTACCTGACCGTCCCTCTTGCGCTGCTCCAGAGCTACGCCTTCCTCGCGTTGCTGAACAGCCAGCAGGTGCTCACCACGCCATTCGACCTTGCCAGCCCGGAGACCCTGGTGCAGATCGTCATCCTCACCACCGGCTCGCTGATCCTCATGTGGGTCGGGGAGTTGGTCACCGAGCGTGGCATCGGCAACGGCATCAGCTTCATCATCTTCGCCGGCATCATCGGCCGTGTCCCTGGTGCGATCCAGGAGTTCTTGGCCTCCCCTGACATCTCCGTCTTGGTCGCCTTCGTCGGCGTCGGCGCAGCAGCGGTCGCGGCCATCATCCTGATCACCGAGGGCCAGCGCCGCATCCCAGTCGAGTACGCGAGCCGCGTGCGCGGCAACCGTGTCTACCAGGGTGGGCGCACCTTCCTGCCGTTGAAGGTGAATCAGGCAGGCGTGATCCCGATCATCTTCTCGATGAGCATCTTGCTCTTCCCAGCACAGATTGCCGGCTACTTCACCGCCTCTGAAGTCGAGTGGGTGGCCGCGGGAGCGACCTGGATCGTCAACACCCTGGGGCCACAGAACGAGATCGTCTATCTCCCGTTCTACTTCCTCCTCACGGTGGCGTTCACCTACTTCTACACCGCGTTCACCTTCAAGCCGGATGAGACCGCAGATCAGCTGCGCAAGAACGGCGGCTTCGTCCCTGGCATTCGTCCCGGTAAGCCAACAGAGGAGTACCTCGGCAAGGTGGTCACGCGCATCACGCTGCTCGGCTCCATCTTCCTCGGAATCGTGGCTGTCTCGCCGTATGCGCTTGGTGCCTTCTTCGGTGATCTTGGCGGACTCGGCGTCAGCCTCGGCGGCACCGGTCTGCTCATCGCAGTGAGCGTGGTCGTCGAGACGATGAAGCAGCTCGAGGCACAGATGTTGATGCGCAACTACGAGGGCTTTATCAAGTGATCTTGGTCCTTCTCGGCGCCCCTGGCGCAGGGAAGGGGACGCAGGCGGAGGCGCTGGCCGCCGCCACCGGCGCCGCACACGTGGCCACGGGCGACCTCTTCCGCGCAGAGATCGCGGCAGGCAGCGAGCTCGGTCGCAGCGCAGCCTCCTACATCGATGCGGGACGACTCGTCCCCGACGAAGTGACCGTCGGGATGATCAGCGCGCGACTTGCACAGCCCGATGCCGCGTCACGGGTGATCCTCGATGGCTTCCCGCGAAACACGGCCCAGGTGGCGGCACTCGATGCCGCATTCGCCGCCAGCGGGCGCGCGATCAGCGCGATCTTTCTCAAGGTCGACGTGGGGATCTTGACCGCGCGACTCACCGGTCGGCGGGTCTGTTCGTCGTGTGGCCGATCCTTCCATGTCGAAAGCCGACCACCGGCGGTCGCGGGGGTCTGCGACGCGTGCGGCGCGGCGCTGATCACACGTCGCGACGACGCACCTGAGACCGTTGCGGCACGACTGGCAAACCAGCTGAGCGCACTCGACGAGGTCGTCGAAAACTATCGCAGCTCGGGCCGACTGCAGGTGGTCGAAGGGGTCGGAGAGATCGCCGCAATCCAGGCGCGACTCGCGACCGCGGCGCGGGCCGTCGGTTTCGGATCGTGACGAGGCGATGAGCGGCGTCACCAGGAAGTCCGCCCAGGAGATTGCGCTGATGCGACGCGCGGGCGGCGTAGTCTCAGATGTCCTTGCGCTCGTGCAAGAGCGTGCCGTACCTGGGGCGAGCAGTGCGGAGATCGCGGCCGCCGCAGAGCGCATGATCCTCGCGGCCGGGGCGGTGTCGA
>CAINCM010000013.1 GCA_903847005.1 uncultured Chloroflexota bacterium
GAGCTGGCCGAAGGTGAAACTGCTCCCTGGAATCTCGAGGTCGTGCGGCCGTTCCGCAACGAGCTGGATGAACCAGCCGATCGGGGCACCCCCCTTGTGCAGCTGGCCCGTCGAGTGGAGGAAGCGCGGGCCGTAGCCGACGGTCGTGGCGCGACGCGTCGCATCGCGCAAGAGGAGGCGGAGCGACGTCAGCGCGGCGGTTCGCTTCTTGGTGGCGGCGAGATAGGCATGGATGCCGACATATCCTCGCCCCGCAAGTCGCTGCAGTTGGCCGGCAACCAGTTTCTCTGCGCTGTCGGAGAACGCGGCGGGAAGCGCATCGTCCACCCAGAGTTGCAGCGGACCGTCGACACATGTTGGAGTGAGCACCGGAAGGCTCCCCGTGGCGGAGAGTTCGCCGAGCACCGTGGCGGTGTTCTGCTTCGATTCGGTGACATTCGGTTCGTCGAACGGGTTGATTCCCAGCACCGCACCCGCGATCGCCGTTGCCGCCTCCCAGTGCACAAACTCCCCGCCAAGGTCGATGGGGTCGGCCAGGGTGTAGGAGATCACAGGGTGACCTGCGTCGGCAAGCTCGCTGAGTCGCACGTCGACGGAGCTGCCATCCGCGGTGCGTGGCACGCGCCCGTCGCGCAGCGCGATGCGCACGAAGAGGCGATCGTCTTGGTAGCTCTCGAGTGTGCCGAGCGGCTCGAGGTCGACCGGGACCACGCCAACGCCGCGCTTCCCCGTGCTCTCTGCAACGAGCTGCTCCGCCCATGCGCCGAATCCGTGAATCGGCTCGTCGACGATGAGCGTCATCTTGTCTCGACCTTCGCGCGCGAGCGCGCCGATGATCACACCGAGCGCAATGGCGCGATTGGCGGTCGGCTCCGGTTCGCGCAGTTGGGCTGCGGCCACTGCTCCGGCGGCAAGAAGCGAGTCGAGATCCACCCCGAGCAGGCTGGCCGGCACAAGGCCCACGAAGCTGAGCGCAGAGTAGCGCCCGCCGATATCGGCAGGATTCAGGAAGCGCTCGAGCATCCGTTCGTTGCCCGGGATCCCGTCGATGCACGGCGAAGGGTCGCTGATCGCGATCATCGAGGCGTATGGATCGTCACCTTCGCCGATCGCGCCTCGAATCCAGGCCGCTGCATAGGCGGCAAACGAGAGCGTCTCCGTCGTGGTCCCGGACTTGCTTGCGACGATCACCAGTGTCTTCGAAGGGTCGAGCCCGTCGAGCGCCGCGGCAACCGCCTCGGGGTCGGTGGAGTCGCAGACGCGAATCTTCAGCCAGTCGCTGATCTCTGCGAACGCCGTTGCAAGCACCTCGGGTGCGAGGGAAGAGCCGCCCATCCCCGCGACGATCGCCGTGGTGAAACCTGCGCTGCGAACCTTCTCTCCGAAGGCTTCGAGTGCCGGCGCCTGCGCGGTGAAGTGGGTTGGCGCGTCGAGCCAGCCGAGACGGTTCGCGATCTTCGTCTGCACCGCAGCGTCGTTGCTCCAGAGGGTGACGTCTTTGTCGGCAAGCCGGGTCGCCCACTCCTCGTTTCGTGCCCGCTCCAGCGTTGAGGTGACGGCGGCGAGATCTGAGGCGCGTCCGATTCGGGCTGCGAATGGAAAGTCGAGGTTGCCGGTCACCCCTGCTCCTCTTCGATGGCCTGCACCTTCTTGGTGCGGCGGACGAATCGCTCCGCGTCGCTCGGTGCGGCCGCAAGAAAGGCGGCGAGCACCGGACCGGCGGATGCCGCGTCGATCACCTTCGCGCCGAGCGAGAGGACATTCATGGCGTCATGCACCACACCCTGCTCTGCCGAGGCCGGGTCGTGGGCAATGGAGGCGCGGATGCCCTTGAACTTGTTCGCGGCGATCGTGACGCCGATGCCCGATCCGCAGATCAACAGGCCGCGTTCGGCGCCGCCGCGCTGCATGAGTTCTGCAACGGCGCGCGCCGCATCCGGATAATCATCGGCGAGGTCGGTGCCGTCACCGCCGAGATCGATCCCTTCCCAGTCAGGAGCGATCCTCTGAAGCTCGTGAAGCAGCGTGGCCTTCAGCGCGGCTCCTGCGTGATCGGCGGCGATGGCGAGCTTGCGTTGCGACACCTCAGCTGACCTTGTGCCCGTCGTGCAGGTGCGGCGTTGGGATCACGCCGCGGTGGGTGCCGGCGATCACGCCGCGCGCGACTTCGGCGATGCGCTCTGGCGTGAAGCCGAACTCTGCGAAGAGCCGTGGCGCAGGTGCCGATGCGCCGAAGCGATCCATGGCGATGATTGCCCCATCGCTCCCAGTCCAGCGATCCCACCCGAGGCTGACGCCGGCTTCGATCCCGACGCGCGCGCGAACCGCGGCGGGGAGGACCGACTCCCGGTATGCGGCATCTTGATCGCCGAAGAGTTCGAGGCATGGCGCCGAGACGACGCGCGTTGGTGTGCCAGACGACTCGAGGAGATCCGCGGCCGCGACGGCGAGATGTACCTCTGACCCGGTGGCGATGAGGATCGCCTTCGCCTGCGCGCTCGCCTCGCGCACGACATATGCGCCGCGCTTCACACCGGCTGCCGCGCCCGCGATGGAGCCAGGAAGCACCGGCAGCTTCTGTCGCGTGAAGGCGAGCACGGTCGGTGCCGTGCGACGTTGGATGGCAACGCCCCACGCCTGCGCCGCTTCGTTCGGGTCGCCCGGTCGGAAGAAGAGCAGATTCGGAATCGCGCGGAGTGCGGCGTAGTGCTCAACCGGTTGATGGGTTGGGCCATCTTCGCCAAGGCCAATCGAGTCGTGCGTGAAGACGAAGATGCTGCCGAGCCCGGCGAGTGCCGCGAGCCGGAGCGAGCCGCGCATGTAGTCGCTGAAGGTGAGGAACGTGGCGCTGAACGGGATCAAACCGCCGTGGTAGGCGATCCCGTTGGTGATCGCCGCCATCGCGTGCTCGCGCACACCGAAGCTGATGTTGCGGCCAGACTCGTTCGCCGTGAAGCGGCCACCCTCGTGGATGTCGGTGAGGTTCGACTCCGAGAGGTCGGCACTTCCGCCGATCAGCTCGGGGAGCACCGCGGCCAGAGCCTTGATGCTGGCCTGGCTGACGTTGCGCGTCGGCGAATCACCGCCGAGCTCATAGGTGGGGAGCGCGCGCTCCCAGCCGCTCGGCAGGTTGTCCGCCATGCGGCGCTGCAGCTCCGCCGCCTCTGCGGGGAAGGCGGTGGCGTAGGCGAGGAGTCGCTTGGTGTGCGCCGCAACGAGTGCTTCGCCTCGGCCCATCGCACCGCGATAGAACTCGGCAACATCGTCCGGGACGTGGAAGGTTGCATCTGGATCTGCGCCGTATGCCCCCTTCGTGAGCTTCACTTCGTCTGGACCGAGCGGTGCACCGTGCGACTTCTGGCTGCCCGCCTTGTTCGGCGAACCGAATCCGATGACCGTTCGCACCGCGATGAGGCTCGGTCTCTCGTCCGCGATGGCGGCGCTGATCGCCGCGTCGATGGAGGCGATGTCGTTGCCGTCGGCAACGCTGCTGGTGTGCCAGCCGTACGCATCGAAGCGAAGCTTCACATCCTCCGACCAGGCGGTGGAGGTCGGTCCGTCGAGTTGGATCAGGTTGTCATCCCAGAGATATATCAGCTTGCCGAGCTTCAGGTGCCCTGCGAGCGATGCCGCTTCAGACGCGATCCCTTCTTGCAGGTCACCGTCTGAGACGATGGCGAAGACGCGGTGATCGACCACGGTGTGGCCCGGTCGGTTGAACTCTGCGGCGAGGCGGCGTTCGGCGATCGCCATTCCAACACCGTTCGCGAATCCCTGGCCGAGCGGACCCGTGGTCGCCTCGACACCCGCGGTGAGCCCGTACTCCGGATGCCCAGGCGTGAGCGAGCCCCACTGGCGGAACGATTTCAGGTCGTCGACGGTGAGCCCGTACCCGGTGAGGTGCAGCAGTGAATAGAGCAGTGCGCTCGCGTGGCCGTTGGAGAGGATGAAGCGGTCACGGTCGAACCAGGCAGGCGTCTGCGGCGCGTGACGAAGATGGCGCGTCCAGATGGTGTGGGCCATCGGCGCGCAGCCCATGGGGGCGCCGGGGTGACCTGAGTTGGCCGCCTGAACGGTGTCGATGGCGAGGGTGCGAATGGTGGTGATGGCGGACTGCTCGAGCCGTGGATCCATTGGTAACCCCCTGCGTGTTGGCCAGTGTGCGTTGATTGTAGACTCCCCCGAGTCAGCAGTACTGGAGGCAACATGCCCCGAAGTGGCCTCATGAGCCGTCGTCCGACGAGCCTGCGTTCGGTTGCCGAAGTTGGCGTACTCGTCGCCATGCTGATCTGGGCGGCGAACTTTACCGTGGTGAAGGCGGCGGTGACCGCCTGGCCCGTCCTGCCGTTCTCAGCGATTCGGATCACCGCAGCGGGCATCGTCGTGCTCCTCTGGACGAGGCTCCGTGGCGGAAACATCCGCATGGCTCCTCGCGATCTCGTCATCACCGGTCTCTTCGGTGTGATTGGGCAAGGGATCTATCAGCTTCTCTGGGCCGGCTCTCTCGGCACGATCAACGCGGGGACAAGCGCACTCCTGATTGCCGTCACCCCGTTCCTCACCGCGATCTTTGCGGCGCTCTTTCGAATCGACCCGCTGCGACCGGCGACGATTGCAGGTGGACTCATTGCGTTTGCTGGCGTTGCCGCGGTTGCGCTCGGTGAAGGGGCGGGCGCGTTTGGCGGAACAACCGCCGGCGTCACTGCCACGCTGCTTGCCGCGGCATGCTGGGCCTCCTACCTGCTGGCCGGCGCGCGGGTCATCCCTCGCACGGGAGCACTCGCCTTCACCGGCTGGAGCATGGTGATCGGCGGCGCTGTGCTCATTCCATTCGGCGCGAGCCAGTGGACGGAACTCGGTTCTCCTGCCGTGCCCGCCGTTGCGCTCTTCGGCATCATCTATGCCACCTTCGGCTCGAGCAGCCTCGCCAACGTGCTCTACTTCACCGCCGTGCCCGTGGTTGGGCCGGCGCGCGTTGCAAGTTTCCAGCTGCTTGTCCCGTTCCTGGCGGTCGTCATCTCTGCCGTTGTACTTGGCGAAGCACTCGAACCGGTCCAGGCGCTCGGTGGTGCGCTCATCCTCCTCGGGATCTGGGCCGGTCGCCAAACGCGGCTCCCGTTCCGCCGTCGACTGCGATAGACTCCGTCAGGCTCGCTCGGAAGTCACCGAGCGCCCCGCCCAACATGAGGAGGCAGAGGGGACGAGATGGCGACGAAGTATGTGTTCGTCACCGGTGGCGTCACCTCCTCTCTCGGCAAGGGAATCACCGCCGCCTCCGTCGGCCTCCTCCTCAAAGCGCGCGGGCTGCGCATCTCCGTCATCAAGCTCGACCCGTATCTCAACGTGGATCCGGGGACGATGTCGCCATATCAGCACGGCGAGGTGTACATCACCGATGACGGCGCAGAGACGGATCTCGACCTTGGCCACTACGAGCGCTTCATCGACGTCAACCTGTCGCAGGCCTCCAACGTCACGACGGGGCGCATCTACTCAACGGTCATCGCGCGCGAGCGTCGCGGCGACTATCTGGGCGGAACCGTCCAGGTCATTCCGCACGTCACCAACGAGATCAAGGAGCGCGTGCTACGCCTCGGTGGCGACGATGTGGATGTGGTCATCGTCGAGGTCGGCGGAACGGTGGGTGACATCGAATCGCTCCCGTTCATCGAGGCGATCCGCCAACTGAAGAAGGATGTGGGGCGCGGGAACTCGCTCTACATCCACGTCACCCTCCTCCCAGAGCTCGCCGCAACCGGTGAGCTGAAGACGAAGCCGACGCAACACTCCGTCAAGGAGCTCCGCGGCAGCGGCATCCAGCCGGATGTGATCATTCTCCGCGCCGACCATCCGGTCCCGGACGACGTGCGCGAGAAGATCGCTCTCTTCACCGACGTTGCCAAGGAGGCGGTCATTCCCGCCACGACCGCGCGCACCATCTACGAAGTTCCGCTGCAGTTTGAGAGGTTCGGACTGGGCGACCTACTCACTCGCGAACTCGGGATCAGCGCAGCGGTGCCCGATCTCGCCAGCTGGGAGCAGCTCGTTGCCTCGATCGTGGCCGAGAAGCCGGCCGTCGAGATTGCGATCGTCGGCAAGTACACCGAACTCCCCGACGCGTATCTCTCGGTGACCGAGGCGCTTCGGCACGCAGGCTGGGCGCACGGCGTCGACGTCCGCGTGCGCTGGGTCAACGCAGAGCAGCTCGACGATGCAGATCCCGCACACGTTTCCGCACAGCTCGCGGGGGCACACGGTGTACTCGTCCCCGGTGGGTACGGATATCGGGGCATCGAAGGGAAGATTCGTGCCGCGCACACGGCCCGGACCGAGCGCATCCCATATCTCGGTCTCTGTCTCGGGTTGCAGATCGCCGTGATCGAGTTCGCCCGCGAGGCGCTCGCCTCCACCGATGCAAACTCCACGGAGTTCGACATGTTCACGAAGCATCCCGTCATCGACTTCACGCCAGATCAGCGCGGCGTCGAGGAGAAGGGTGGCACGCAGCGACTCGGCCTCTATCCGGCGAAGCTCGCATCGGGCTCTCGTGCGGCCACGGTCTACGGCTCGGAGATCGCCTACGAGCGGCACCGCCACCGATTCGAGGTGGCGAATCGATACAAGCCGCAGCTTGAGGCGGCCGGGATGAGCTTCTCCGGGGTCTCGCCTGACGGGCGGCTCGTGGAGATCATCGAGCTCGCCGATCACCCGTGGTTCGTGGCGAGCCAGTTCCACCCGGAGTTCACCAGCCGCCCGCTTCGACCGAACCCACTCTTCGACGGCTTCATCGGCGCCGCGCTGGCGCTCAAGGAGGGGCGCCTCGCCGCCTACAGCCCGCGGATGGTCGGAGTGCGCGATGATGAGGCGGTACAGGCCGAGCGCCGCAAGGCGATTGAGGCGGCCGCCCACAAGGCCGCAACTCGCAGCAACGGAACAGGAGCTGCATCGTGAAGTTCTTCCTCGACACGGCGGACATCAACGAGATCAAGACCGGGATCAGCTGGGGGATCGTCGATGGCGTCACCACCAACCCGTCGCTGTACGCCAAGGTGGGCGGTTCGTACGAGGAACTCCTCAAAGAGATCTGCGGACTCACCAAGGGGCCGGTCTCCGCTGAGGTGATCAGCGACGATGCGGACGGCATGGTGAAGGAGGGGCTCGCCTTCGCGAAGATCGCCGCAAACATCGTGGTGAAGGTCCCGATGACCACGGACGGCCTCGCCGCCATCAGCCGCCTCAAGAGCGAGGGCATCAAGACCAACTGCACTCTGATCTTCACGGCGAACCAGGGACTCCTCGCCGCGAAGGCCGGGGCGTCGCTGATCAGCCCGTTCGTGGGTCGACTCGACGACATCAGCGAAGACGGCATGACTGTCATCCGCGAGCTTGCGGAGATCTTCTCCCATTACGAGGAACTCGATCACTGTGAGATCCTTGCGGCATCGATCCGC
>CAINCM010000014.1 GCA_903847005.1 uncultured Chloroflexota bacterium
AACTCTCAGCGACTCGATGCGAAGGGCCACTTCTGGGCGCTTCGCGGCATCAGCCTGCGCGTGGAGCCCGGAGAGTCGGTGGCCGTGATCGGCCCCAACGGCGCAGGGAAGAGTACGCTGCTCAAGACGCTCGCCGGCATCATCACGCCGAACGAAGGCCGCGCCGAGGTCCGTGGAAAGATCGCCACGCTGCTGCAGCTCTCCGCCGGCTTCGAAGATGAGCTCAATGCGGAAGAGAACATCTTGCTGGTGGGCGAGCTTCTCGGCATTCCAGCCCCAAAGATGAGGAAGAAGATCCCCGCCATCTTGGAGTTTGCAGACATCGGGAGCTTCGCCGGTGCCGAACTTCGAACCTACAGCTCGGGGATGCGGGCGCGGCTCGGCTTCAGCGTTGCGACCTCCGTCAACCCCGACGTGCTCCTCCTCGACGAGGTCCTCTCGACTGGAGATGAGACGTTCCGAGTGAAGTCAGGAAAGAGAATCCGCGAGATGGCACGGGAGGCGCAGGCCATCGTGTATGTCACCCATGATCTCGAGTCGGCCCAGGAGCTGTGCACACGTGCCATCGAGCTCCGTGAAGGGCGTGTCGTTGCGGACGGTCCCGCTGCGTCTGTCATCAACGCGTACAAGAAACGCACGACAGCGGGGAGATAGCAGGGGCGCCCCTCTCGCTACGGAGCGGCGCTTGGTACCGGCAGTCCCCCCTGGTAGTTCAAGATCACGAGCAGCGTTCGTGCCGCATCGAGCTCGAGAATCGACTCCACCTCGGCGTTCTTGATCACCGTGCCAGCCTGATCGCTCAGCGTCACGACCCGGCCGATGGAGAGGCCGCGGGGGAAGGCGGAGCGGAGCGTCTCGCTCAGCTCGATGCCGGAGGTCGTCACCTCCGCGCCGATCGGAACCTCGCGCAGCGAGTCGATGTCTTCGAAGGCGAGCGGATTGGCGCCGCGCCCCTTGATCAGGCCGATCGCGCCGGTGCTCGCGATCTCGGCGGTCACCGAGAACTCGGGATCGTTCATGAGTCGCACCTGCGCGGTCACATCGCTCACCTCGATCACGCGCCCTGCGAGCGTGTTTCCGGCGCCGATCACCACGTCGCCGACCTGGATTCCGTCGCGTGTTCCGCGATCGATGACCACCACGCGTCGGCCGATCTCGAAGTCGCGAGCCACCACCTGCACCGCAACGCTCGAAAAACGGATCGTCGAGCGAAGGTCGAGCACCGCCTGAAGCTCCGTGATCTCGCGCTCGAGGCTCGCCACGCGCGACGACGCGGCAACCGCCTCGTCGCGTTCGGCGATCGTGAGGGCGAGCCGTGCACGAAGCTCCTGCACATCTGCCGCCACGGCGCCGACCGCCGCCAGGCCGCGACCGACTGCCGCGAGTGGCTCGGTGACCAAACGAAGTGGACCGGCAAGTGCATCGCGAACCGCCGTGCTCGGCGCACTCCCCGACGTGGCGAGGGTCGCAACGACGAGAGCGACGATGAGCGCACTGGATCGCCCGCCGATGGAGATCTCCTTGCGGGCAC
>CAINCM010000015.1 GCA_903847005.1 uncultured Chloroflexota bacterium
AGAGCCAGGCGCTCGAGTCCGCCATGGTGAGCCGCACCATCGAAGGAGCGCAGACCCGCGTGGAGGGCTACAACTTCGACATCCGCAAGCGCGTCGTGGAGTTCGACGACGTGATCAACATGCAACGCGCAACCGTCTACGGAGAGCGGGACCGCGTGCTGCGCGGCGAGGATCTCACCCGCACCATCCAGGACGCACTGCACGGCGAAGTGCGCTCGCTCGCGATCGCCCATTGCCCACCCGGTCTCACAGGAGAGTGGAACCGCGAGGCGCTCGCCACCGAGCTGAAGCGGCTCGGCGTCGAACCGCCGGACGCGCTGCACACGATCGTCGAAGATTCCGTCTTGTATCAAGCGGTAGAGGATGCGGCCGATGCCGCGCTCGAGAAGAAGGCGGTCGAGGTCGGCGAGGAGCTCTGGCCGCGAGTCGAACGCGCGGTGATCCTGCGCAGCATCGACCAGCTCTGGGTTGAGCATCTCACGGAGGTCGACGATCTTCGCCGCGGCATCGGCCTGCGCGGACATGCACAAGTCGACCCGCTGAACGCGTTCAAGGTCGAGGCGTTCAAGCTCTACGAAGAGTTCCAGTCGCTCATTCGCGTCAGCATCGGGCGGGCCGTCCTGCGCGTCAGCCTGGTCCAGGAGAAGCGAACGCCTGCACCGGTCGCCGTGAAGACCGTTGGCGGAAGCTCCGAGGCAACGAGTGCCGGTCCTCGTGCGTCCGCGGCGTCGACGCCCGCGCTGAAGGCGGGTCGAAACGACGCCTGTCCGTGTGGCTCGGGGAAGAAGTTCAAGAAGTGTCACGGGGCATAGCCCCTGCTACGATCGCGAACGTGAAGCAGCACGGCCCCGTTGTCGCCTTCGTGCGACCGAGTGAGCGCCCCCGGTGAGCGTCGACGCCGCCGGCCTGCGCGACCTGCTCGGACGCATCGAGGCAACGTCGGGGCGTCTTTGACCCGGCCCTCAAGGGAGCACGCCTCGCAGAGATAGAGGCGCAGATGCTCGCCCCAGGATTCTGGGACGACCAGCGCAGCGCCCGACGACTCGCTCGTGAAGCGGAGGGGCTGCGTGAGGAGATCAGCCTCTGGCAAGAGCTCACCACTGCTGCGCGCGACCTAGGGGAGCTGTTCGAACTGGCCGCCTCCGAAGGGGACGAAGCGCTCCTCGAAGAGGTCGAGGAGAAGAGCGCGCAGGTGGAACTGGACTTCCAGAAGGCGCGCACCTCGCTCCTCTTCGCTGGCGAGTATGCCGACGCCGACGCGATCGTGACCATCCAGGCCGGAGCCGGCGGCACCGAGGCCTGCGACTGGACCGCCATGTTGCTTCGCGCGTACATGCGATGGTCAGAGCGGCACGGGTTCGCGCACGAGATCGTCGACTTCACCGAGGGCGAAGGTGCGGGATACCGCAGCGTGGCCCTCGAGATCCGTGGTCGCAACGTCTTCGGTTGGCTGCGCGCAGAGCGAGGCGTCCACCGCATGGTGCGCATCTCGCCGTTCGACGGGCAGAAACGACGACAGACCACGTTCGCCATGTTCGAGGTGATCCCGGAGGTCGAGGACGATCAGGATGTGGTGTTGAACTGGGACGAGATCCGCGTCGACACCTTTCGATCGAGTGGCGCAGGCGGGCAGCACGTCAACAAGACGGAATCGGCGGTTCGACTCACGCACATTCCGACCAACACCGTCGTCTCCAGCCAGAATCAGCGATCGCAGATGCAGAACCGCGAGACTGCGGAGAAGATGCTCCGAGGCAAGCTGATCGAGATGAAGATCCGCGCGCGCGAAGATGAGTTGGCGCGCGTCCGAGGCGAGACGGTGGTTGCGGGCTGGGGGAGCCAGATTCGCAGCTACGTCTTCCATCCGTATCAGATGGTGAAAGACCATCGCAGCGGACACCAGACTGCGGACACCGCCGGCGTCATGGATGGCGACTTCGACCCGTTCATCCTCGCGGAACTCGAGCGGCTCGCGATCGGCGCGCCCGCCGCAGCGGCGGGTCCAGACGATGAGTAACCTAGGACGCATGGAGAGCGGTGGCGCCGTGGAAGCATCGGCAACCGAGCCGGTCGTTGCGCTGCGCGACGTCAGTGTCAGATACCCGAGCGGACACACGGCGCTCGCGGGCGTCAGCCTCACCCTCAACCCCGGCGAGTTCGCCTTCCTCGTGGGTCCATCGGGCGCTGGCAAGTCGTCGCTGATCGGCCTCCTCGTTCGCGATGTCGTCCCTGTCTCCGGAGAGGTTCATGTCGCAGGACATGCGGTGCACAGCCTCCTGCCGAGCGAGGTCCCGTACCTGCGCCGTCGCGTCGGCGTCGTCTTCCAGGATTTCCGCCTCCTGCAGCAGCGAACGGTTCGCGAGAACACCGCCTTTGCGCTCGAGGTGACAGGTGCGCCGAAGGAGGAGGTCGACGCTGCGGTGGAGCGCGCACTCCGCATTGTCGGCTTGACGGCGCTC
>CAINCM010000016.1 GCA_903847005.1 uncultured Chloroflexota bacterium
CCAGCCGACTTCGGCCAGGACGACTTCAACGTCTTTCTCCAGACCGAAGAGGCGACCGGGCCCCAGGACGACGTCTCCCAGCTGGTCGCCCTGCTCACCGAGGAGAAGCCGGCGCCGGCCGACGAGGAGTTCAACCCTCTCGCCGCCGACGCGGCGGCCGCCAAGGAGGCGGACGGGGGGTCGAAGGAGTAACGAGCCGATCGGCCGCTGAGCACGGTGCTTTGACACCCTGAGCACGAGGCTGCTACGCTCCACCGTCCGTGCCACTGTGGCTCAGCCACCAGGGGCGTTCAGCTGGAAACCAGTAGAGATGAAGGAGTGCGCGCGAACTGTGCCTACGATCAATCAGCTCGTTCGAAAGGGACGCAAGGCCAAGATCAGCAAGGTCAAGGCCTCCGCATTCCGCAAGAACTGGAACGGCATCAAGCAGCGGCAAGAGGTCGCTGAGGGCGCCCCGATGAAGCGCGGCGTCTGCCTGATCGTGCGCACCATGACCCCAAAGAAGCCGAACTCCGCGCTGCGAAAGATCGCGCGCGTGAAGCTGACCAACCAGATGGAGGTCACCGCCTACATCCCGGGCATCGGTCACAACCTCCAGGAGCACAGCGTGGTGCTCGTCCGCGGCGGACGCGTGAAGGACCTTCCGTCCGTGAAGTATCACATCGTCCGCGGCGCACTCGACGCGTCCGGCGTGAAGGATCGCATGCAGAGTCGCTCCAAGTACGGCGCCAAGTCCGCCGTCGAGGCGAAGAAGAAGTAACCGATGCCACGCCGAACAACGATCCCACGGAAGCTCAAGTACGAAGTTGTACCGGCGAACAAGGCGATCGACCGCTTCGTCGTCAAGGTGATGCTCAACGGAAAGCGCGGCTTGGCCGAGCGAATCCTCCGCGAGACGCTCGCGCGCGTCGAGTCTCAGGCGAACAAGCCCGGCCTCGAGGTGCTCGACCTTGCCCTGAGGAACGCCACGCCGCTCATCGAAGTCAAGCCACGTCGCGTCGGCGGCGCCACCTACCAGGTGCCGGTCGAGATCCGCGGCGAGCGACGGCTGAGCCTCGGCGTGCGCTGGCTCGTCCAGGCGGCACGTAAGCGCTCGGGGAAGAGCATGGTCGACAAGCTCGCGGCCGAGTTCATGGACGCGTCCAACAACCTCGGTGCCGCAGTCAAGCGCCGCGAAGAGACCCACAAGATGGCGGAGGCGAACAAGGCCTTCAGCCACTTCAGGTTCTAGGAGGGCGTCGGCATGGCACGCACCACTCCACTCGAGCGAACCCGCAACATCGGGATCATCGCGCATATCGACGCCGGCAAGACCACTGTCACCGAGCGCATCCTCTTCTACACGAAGAAGATCCACAAGATCGGCGAGGTGCACGAGGGCGCCGCGACGATGGACTGGATGGAGCAGGAGCAGGAGCGCGGCATCACGATCACGGCCGCGGCGACGACCTGCGCCTGGAAGGACCACACGATCAACATCATCGATACGCCCGGGCACGTGGACTTCACCGTCGAGGTGGAGCGCTCCCTGCGCGTCCTCGACGGCGCCGTGGTGATCTTCGACGGCGTCGCAGGCGTGGAGCCGCAGTCCGAGACGGTCTGGCGCCAGGCCGACCGCCACGCTGTCCCGCGCTTCTGCTTCGTCAACAAGTTGGACCGCACCGGTGCGGACTTCTGGCGCTGCTTCGACATGATCAAGGACCGCCTCGGGGCGAACGCGGTACCGCTCCAGTTGCCGATCGGCGCGGAAGACAAGTTCGAGGGCGTCATCGACCTGATCGCCATGGACGAGATCATCTATCTCGACGACAAGGGCGAAAAGAGCGAGCGACGACCGATCCGTGCCGAGCTGAAGGCCGAAGCCGACAAATGGCACGCCTACCTCCTGGAACAGGCCGCCGGACAGACCGACGCGCTGACCGAGATCTATCTGGAGACGGGAACGCTCGCCCCGGAGCAGGTGCGCGAAGGCGTCCGCGCCGGCACCCTTAGCTACAAGTTCGTCCCAGTCCTCACCGGCTCTGCGCTCAAGAACAAGGGCGTCCAGCCGATGCTCGACGCGGTCGTCGAGTACCTTCCAAGCCCGCTCGACGTCCCTGGTGTCAAGGGGACGAATCCACGCGACGCCAGCGACGAGCTCTCGCGACCTGTCGAGGACGAGGCACCGTTCGCGGCCCTCGCGTTCAAGATTGCCGCCGATCCGTTCGTCGGGAAGCTCGGCTTCTTCCGCGTCTACTCCGGCGTCCTGAAGGCGGGCTCCTACGTCCTCAATCCGGCCAAGGGGAAGAAGGAGCGCATCGGTCGGTTGATTCGGCTTCACGCGAACCACCGAGAGGAGATCGAGGAGGTCCGTACCGGTGACATCGCCGCCGCGATCGGGTTGAAGGACACCTTCACGGGAGACACGTTGTGCGATCCCGAGAACCCGATCGTCCTCGAGTCGATGACCTTCCCGGATCCGGTCATCGAGCTCAGCGTGGAGCCGAAGACGAAGGCCGACCAGGAGAAGATGGGCGTGGCCCTGCAGCGCCTCGCCGAAGAGGATCCGACCTTCCGCGTGCACACCGACCAGGAGTCGGGCCAGACGCGCATCGCCGGCATGGGCGAGCTTCACCTGGACATCATCGTCGACCGAATGGTGCGCGAGTTCAACGTGGCGGCGAACATCGGCCGACCGTCGGTCTCGTATCGCGAAACGATCCGCAAGCGCGCCAACGGCGAGGGTCGTTTCGTGCGCCAGTCCGGCGGCAAGGGCCAGTACGGCCACGCGGTGATCGTTGCGGAGCCGGGCGAGAAGGGGAGCGGCTACGTCTTCGTCGACAAGATCGTCGGCGGCTCCGTTCCGCGTGA
>CAINCM010000017.1 GCA_903847005.1 uncultured Chloroflexota bacterium
CACCAAGAGGAGCATGCGGTTTGCGAATCCGTACAGGACGAGTCCGACGGCACCCATCGTGACGATGGCATCACCAAAGCTCTGGATGGCAGCGCCGATCGGCGGCCAGACAAAGCCCGCGACGATACCTGCCGCCACCGACGCGAACGCCGTGACGATTGGCACGAAGCGACGGCCTGCGAAGAAGCCGAGGTAGCTCGGCAGCTTCGTGTCCTTGTAGTTGTTGTACGCCCATGCGGCGATCAAGCCGATCAAGATGCCGCCGAAGACCGACATATTCACCTTGGCAGGTGCTTCGGCCTTGTTCAGCACGTCGATCAGCGAGCCGACGCCGTTGATCTTCGCCAAGATCTGATAGCCGACTGCGGCGCCCAAGGCGGCCACACCGGCACCTTCGGTGAGACCCACGGCCACACCGATGGCGAAGAGGAGCGCCAGGTTGCCGAAGACGGCATCGCCGGCGATCGTCATGACGTTCCAGACGACCGTCAGGGCCGTCCCGTCGGCGACCTTGAGGTCGCCGCTGAGGAGCACGCCGAAGCGGAGCAGAAGCGCCGCTGCGGGGAGCACCGCGATCGGGAGCATCAACGCCTTCCCGACCTTCTGTAGTTGCTCGAACATTCCCATGTACCTCCACTTAAGCGTGAGGCCCTGCCCTTGCGGTCAGGACGGCTCCCGCTTGGGGATAACCCTACCCCCCATGTAGCGGTATGGCAAGGGGTTTGATTAAGGTCCCTTTACCGTCACGAGGCGGCGCGGACGGGCTGGGGCCCTAGGCTGGGTGCACCACGAACAGAGGCTCCCCCGCACGCACGTGGGTCCCCGGCAGAGCCAGCTCCTCCACCCGCTGTCCGCCGATCGCCACGATGGGGGTCAGGAGGGAGGTCCCTCCGGCGCGGATACTGGCGGCCGCCAGATCCACGAGGGGCTGCCGAGCGACGATCTGATCTCCATCACGCACGAGCGCCGTCAGGCCGGCCCCCTTCAGGGCGACCGTGTCGAGTCCCAGGTGCAGAAGGATGGGTCCCGCCGCGCTCTCGATCGCGACGCCGTGGCCGCCGGGGAAGAGCTTGGCGATGCTCCCTGCGCACGGAGCGAGGGCGGTCACGCTGACCGCCTCGTCGGGGTCCAGGGCGATTCCCGGTCCCATGATCCCCTGCGCGAAGACAGGGTCTGGCAGGTCGGCAAACGCCACGACGTTCCCGTCGAACGGGGCGAGGATCGTGACGGGGACGCCCACTCAGCGCTTCATCTGGCGACGCATCTCGGACTCGATGTTGTCCGAGAGTGTGCCCATCACCACTTGGACCCCTTTTCCAAACTTCACCACGGCAACTGCCCCCGCCTTCTTGAGGGCAGCTTCGTCCATCTTCTTCATGTCCACAAGGTCGCAGCGGATGCGTGTGATGCACGGCTCGCTCGACTTGATGTTGCTCGCCCCCCCGAGACCCTTGATCACCGCCTTGGCGGTCGCGGCAAGATCCTGACCCATCGCAACTCCTCCTTCCTCAGTACACCTGGGCCGCTGCCCAGATCCTCAGTCTGCCTTGCCTTCCGAAAGAGCGGGGGGCGCTGGCGCGCCCCGTGCGACGCCGTCAGGCGATCTCCCGAATGAAGGTGGCGAGCGCCTCGGCGGCGGCATGTGCATCGTCGCCCTCGGCGTGGATTGTCACTTGGCTGCCAGCGGAGGCGCCCAGCTGCAGGACTCCCAGGATCGACTTCCCGTCCGCACTGCGTTCGCCGCAGGTGAGACGGATCGTGGAACTGAAGGCTCCGGCCCTCTGCACAAAGAGTGCCGCTGGGCGGGCGTGGAGTCCCACTCCCGGCGGTACCAGAGCGGTCGCTTCATGAGTGGCCATGGCTATTCAAGATAGTCGCGCAACTTGCGCGAGCGCGATGGGTGTCGCAGCTTCCGCAGCGCCTTCGCCTCAATCTGTCGAATGCGCTCGCGTGTCACGTTGAACTCTGCGCCGACCTCTTCCAGCGTTCGCTGGCGTCCGTCTTCCAGTCCGAAGCGCAGCCTCAGGACGCGCTGCTCGCGTGCGCTGAGCGACTCGAGGGTCGCGACGATCTGCTCGCTGAGCAGCTGGCTGTTCGCCGCGTCATCGGGCCGCTTGGCCGCCTTGTCTTCGATGAAGTCGCCGAGGTGGCTGTCTTCCTCTTCGCCGATCGGCGTCTCGAGGGATACCGGCTCTTGGCTCACCTTGCGCATCTCGCGCACCCGCTCCGCCGTGACCTCGGTTTCGGTGACCTTGGTCAGCTCGGTGGCGATCTCTTCGTCCGTGGCCTCGCGGCCGAGTTCCTGGAAGAGCTGGCGCTGGATGCGCGTCAGCCGATTGAGCTGTTCGTACATGTGTACCGGGATGCGGATCGTGCGCGCCTGGTCGGCGATCGCACGGGTGATCGCCTGCCGAATCCACCATGTGGCATACGTCGAGAACTTGAAGCCCTTGATGTACTCGAACTTCTCCACGGCGCGGATGAGGCCGATGTTCCCCTCCTGGATCAGGTCGAGGAAGCTCATGCCGCGGCCGATATACTTCTTCGCGATCGAGACGACGAGGCGCAGGTTCGCCTTCGTCAGCTCCTCGCGACCGCGCCAGCCGAGCTGCACCACGGCTCCTTCGCGACCGCGCAGCTTGCCGAGCGCAGGGTTCTCCGGATCCCACCCGCCCTCGCGCAGCCAGTCCTCGCCGGACGCGCTCACATACTTCCCAGAGAGTACATACGCCTCCGCTGCGGGCCAGGCGATCTCGTCGCGCGACCAGACGAAGAGCCTGCTCAGCACCTGGTTGTCGCGGCTGTTCAGGTCGCCTGAACTCACCGCCTGGAAGGCGAAGTCGACGAGCTCTTGCGTCTTCGCCGCGACGTTGCGCTTGCTTGGATCGTTGAACGCCTTCACCAGGCTCTTCGCAACCAACAGGTTCTTCTGCAGGGTGTCGCCGCCCGGCGCGCTCGCGGCGTCACGCGCCGCCTTGTCGAA
>CAINCM010000018.1 GCA_903847005.1 uncultured Chloroflexota bacterium
GCGCGCCGATGCCTTCTGGGTCCCCGGCCACTTCCCGGCACCGATCGGTCCGATCATGCCCGGCGTCCTCCAGGTGGAGGCGCTCGCGCAGGCGATGGCGGTCTACGTGGCGCGCACGGAGGGGATGGGGAGTCGCCTCGGCGTCTTCGCCAAGATCGAGTCCTGCCGCTTCACGCGCATGGTCGTCCCCGGTGACACGCTGCGCCTGGAGATCGAGATGCAGAAGCTCGGCTCGCGCATGGGGAGCGCGATCGGCACCGCCTCGGTCGACGGCGAGAGCGCTTGCGTTGCAACGATCACCTTCGTCATCCCTTCAGAGAGCGCACTCCCACACCAACTTGGGTCAACCTCGGCATAGAGAAGGAGAGATCAATGAAGCGCGTCGTCGTCATCTCGGACATTCACGGCAACCTCGCCGCACTCGAGGCGATCGTGGCGAAACTTGCCGGACTCAAACCGGACCAGGTCGCGATCCTCGGCGACCATGCACTCTTCGGCCCGAAGCCAACCGAGACGATCGACCTGATTCGCAAGCTGCAGTCGAACGGTGCACTCGTCACCGCGGGGACGGGCGACATCGCCGTTGCGGATCTCGACTACGCCGCGAGCTTCCCGAGCCTCGCCGGCGGCCTGCCGCCCGGGCTGAAGGCGGCGGTGGAGTGGGCATCCGACGAACTCGACGACGATCGGATCGAGTGGCTGCGGTCGCTCCCAACGGAGCGTCGCCTCCGCTACGGCGAAATCGGCATCACCTTCTGTCACGCTTCGCCGGGCTCGCGCACCGTCCCGTTGAGCGCCGACCTCGATCCGTCCACCACGCTCGAGCTGATCGGCCAGACCGATGCACGGCTCGTCTGCGTCGGGTTCACGCATCAGGCGCGCGTCAAGGATTACGGCTGGAAGGTGCTCGTCGATGCGGGATCCGCCGGGCTGCCGTATGACGGCGAGGCCTCTGCTGCGTTTGCGGTCGTCGACATCGACCCGGACGCCGCCACCATCAGCGCAGAAATCCACCGCGCCACATACGACACCGACGCGGTGAGCGATGCGATCACCGCACGCGGACTCGCCGGCGATGCGTATCGTGCCGCCACCGTGCGCACCGGAAAGCTGGTGCGATGAGCGACGCGTATCGCGTCGTCGTCACCGGGATGGGGGCCGTCTCCCCGCTCGGTCGCGGCGTGGATGCGCTCTGGAGCGGACTCCTTGCCGGACGTTCTGGCATTCAACGCCTGGAAGGGCTCGATCTCAGCGGGCAAGAGGTGGACTTCGGCGGGCAGGTGCCGAACTTCGATCCATCGGACGTCATCGAGGCGAAGCAGATCAAGCGTCTCGATCGCTTCTCGCACTTTGCGATCGCCGCTGCAGTCGAGGCGATCACCTCAGCGGGGCTCCCTGCGCGACTCAGCGATGCGCAGGCGCTCGGCACCGCGACGATCATCGGCTCCGGACTCGGCGGCGCCACCACGCTCTTCGAGCAGGCGATCAGCTTTGCGTCCAAGGGGCCAGGCCGCGTCTCGCCGTTCCTGATCCCTGGCGCCATCGGGAACATGGCGGCGGGCGAGGTTGCGATCCACGTCAATGCACAGGGACCATCGTTCGGCCCGGTGAGCGCCTGCGCCACGGCGGGACACGCGATCGGAGAGGCGTACGAGGCGATTCGTCGCGGCGATGCGGAGCGCGCGCTCGCCGGCGGCACGGAGGCGGCGCTGCACCCGGTGGTGATCGCCGGATTCAACAACATGCGGGCGCTCTCGCGCAGCGGGAGCAGCGTTGCGGGCGGAGACCCGACCGCCGCGTCGCGCCCGTTCGATCGCGCGCGCGATGGCTTCGTGATGGCCGAAGGTGCGGGCGTCCTGTTGCTCGAGCGACTCGACCTTGCCCTCGCTCGCGGTGCCACGCCGCTCGCGGAGATCGTCGGCTACGGCGCGACGGCAGATGCGCAGCACATCACGCTCCCCGCACCTGGCGGTTCCGGCGCCGTGCGCGCCGCGCGTCGCGCGCTGGAGAAGGCGGGTCGCAAGGGGAGCGAAATCGATCACGTCAACGCGCACGCCACCTCGACGCCCGAGGGGGACAAGGCGGAGCTGGATGCGATCCGAACCATCCTCACCGACGCACCTGATGCGGAACGCGCCGCGGCCGCCGATCGCGCCGCGCTGCGCGCCACGATCACGGCGACCAAGGGGAACATCGGCCACACGCTCGGTGCGGCGGGGGCGCTCGGTGCCGCGGCAACCATCTGCGCCATGCGAGATAGCCGCGTCCATGCCACGCTGAATCTGAACGCTCCGGATCCACTGGTTGGCGCGCTCGACATCGTCAGCGGCGCACCGCGCGAGGGCGAGATTCGCCTTGCGCTCGTCAATGCCTTCGGATTCGGCGGCCAGAACTCGGCGCTGCTCCTTGCCAGATGGGAGGGTCGCTGATGCCCGAGCGTCGCCGTGACAAGTTGCAGAAGCGCGCGCTGCGCGCGTTGGATGCGGCGCGCGAGGCGGCGCGCCGTGCGCGCGGCAGCGGCGCGAGCGCAGCGCAAGTTGGCGCGATCGGCCCGTCGACACCCTCGACGCCGCCGATCGAGCGCTTCACCACGGAGCGCCGCATGGCGGAGCGCGCCGTCCCACCGCCCGTCATCCAGACCACGCCGCCGCGCCCACGGCGCGGACAGACGCGACTCAACGCGCCGCCGCCAGAGTTGCGCATCCCCGGACAGTCGGCTGACCCAACGCCAGTCGCCAGGGCCGCAACGCCGCTCAGCAACGACGAGGCCGAACTCGTGGAGTTGATCGACCGCCTCGCCGCCGTCGCCGACGGGAGCGGACTCGCCGAGATCGAGATCTCGCTCCACGGGACGCGCGTGCTCGTGCGCAGCCGCGCGGCGGTGCGAGGAGTTGCACCGAGCGCACCGAGCGCACCGCCTGCGACAACCCCATCGCCCCCAGCGGCGGCGACCGCCGACGCCGCTCCGCCGCTCGCCGCAGCGGCGACGGGGAACTACGTCAACGCGCCACTCACCGGCATCTTCTACGCCGCCGCATCGCCTGGCGCCGATCCGATGGTCAAGGTCGGCGACACGGTTGCGGTGGGGCAGGTGATCGGCCTGATCGAGGCGATGAAGCTCTTCAACGAGATCAAGTCGGACAAGGCGGGTCGAGTGACGCGCGTGATCGCAGAGAACGGGCGCATCGTGAAGTCCAAGACGCCGATCATCGAGCTCGAGCCGTGAGCGGCGAGGCGATGAGCGAGCAGCGCATCGGCGGAACGACCGGCCGTGCGCAGATTCCGAATCGCACCACGCACATCACCGGCTGGGGACATGAGGTTCCGGCCGCCACGTTGACGAACGCGGATCTCGAGAAGATCGTGGAGACGAGCGACGAGTGGATCACGACGCGCACGGGGATCCGCGAGCGCCGCATCGCATCCAAGGGAGAGACGACCGCCTCCATGGGCGCACTCGCCGCGGCACGCGCACTCGCGGTCGCCGGGATCAGCGCCGATCAGGTCGACCTGATCGTGGTGGCCACACTCACGCCGGATCACCTGATGCCGAGCACCGCGGTGTTGATCAAGGGCGCGTTGGGGAGCACGCGTGCCGCGGCCTTCGACCTCTCCGCCGCCTGCTCCGGATTCGCCTACGCCTACGCCGTCGCCCACGGGTTCATCACCGCAGGGCTCGGACAGCGCGCGCTCGTCATCGGCGCGGAGACACTCTCACGCTCGGTCGATTGGAGCGATCGCTCCACCTGCGTCCTCTTCGGCGATGGCGCGGGGGCGATCGTCCTCGAGGCGCTCGACCTCGAAGAGGGACAGGAGGGGACGACGCGTCCAGGGACGCTCAGCTTCGAGCTCTCCGCGGATCCGAGCGGCGCGTATGCGCTCTGGATCCCGGGCGGCGTGGGCGAGGGGGCCGACCCGCTGATCAAGATGGACGGCGCAAAGACCTATGTCTACGCCACGCGCACCATGGCGGCGGTTGCCACCGCAGCGATCGAGCGCGCGGGCCTCACGCCCGCGCAGGTGGACCTGGTGATCCCGCACCAGGCGAACATTCGCATCATCGAGCATGTCTCCAAGGCGATCAACTACCCGATGGAGAAGATCTTCGTGAACCTCGACAGGTACGGAAACACC
>CAINCM010000019.1 GCA_903847005.1 uncultured Chloroflexota bacterium
GGGACAGCCCCGCTAAGGTTCTCCATAGATTCCCTCTTGCCAGCCGTGTGCCGCGGGCTGACGCGCGGTAATAGGTCATTCGGCCAGCCAAATGGCTGGGAGTGAAGGCTAGGACTTCGGCCGAGGACGGTCAAACGCCTCGTGGCGCCTCTCAGGCGGCAGCGTGGGCATCAGTCGCCCCTCTCCGGGTCGTTCGGCCCATCGAGGGTGCCGACGTCCTCCCCTGCCCCATCGACGCGTTCGCGAGCAATCCGCCAGGAGAGCGCGGCTGGAAAGCCGCGTCGCGCCAGCGCCTGCGCCACACGTTGAACCTCCGCGCGAGCATCGCCCCTTCGCAGACGCACCTTCGCAGCTGCCGCATACGCAGCGCGCTCTTCTGCGCTGAGTGGCACATGTCCACCCCGCAAAGGCGCAGCGCTCTCCGCCGCGTCGGCTCTCTCAGCAAGAACGCGTGCCGCGAGGTCCTCAGGAACTCCGCGACGTCTCAACTCTGCCGCCAGCGCTCGATCTCCGCGCTGTCGTGCGCGATCGCGCGACTCTACCAGCGATCGCGCGAGCCGCTCATCGTCGATGATCCCTACCGCTTCAAGGCGATCGGCAGCGCTCACAACGTGGACTTCCGGATAGCCAGCGGCGATCAGGCGCTCCACCAGCGAACGCTTACTCCTCGGGGCGCCAGAAAGCGAGCGCGCAGCCGCCTCCAAGACCGCGGCGGCGTCGGCTGCTGCATGACGCTCTCTTGCGAGCGCTGGATCCTTGCGGCGTCTCACCGCACCCCGAGACTACTCTCCGTCGCCAGGGGCTGCGACTGGCACGTCAAGCGTGGCCGTGGCAGCGCGAATCTTGGCATCGATCTCGGCGGCAACCGTTGGATTCGACTTGAGGAACTCCTTCGCCTGCTCGCGGCCCTGTCCGAGTCGCACGTCACCGAAGTTGAACCATGCCCCGGTCTTGGAGACGATATCGCCTGCGACCCCGACATCGAGGAGGCCGCCCTCCATGCTGATCCCTTCGCCGTACATGATGTCGAATTCCGCGACACGGAACGGCGCGGCCACCTTGTTCTTGACCACCTTCACGCGCACTCGCGACCCCACGGACTCTGTTCCAGTCTTGATGGTCTCGATGCGACGGATGTCCAGGCGGACCGAGGCATAGAACTTCAAGGCCCGACCGCCTGGAGTGGTCTCTGGGCTGCCGTACATCACGCCGATCTTTTCGCGCAGCTGATTCGTGAACAAGAGCGTCGTGTTCGAGCGTGCGACTGCACCCGTCAGCTTGCGCAACGCCTGGCTCATCAGGCGCGCCTGAATGCCGACGAACGAATCTCCCATCTCGCCTTCGATCTCAGCGCGCGGTACGAGCGCCGCAACGGAATCCACGACGACGATGTCGACACCGCCCGATCGGATGAGGGTCTCTGCGATCTCGAGCGCCTGCTCGCCCGTGTCTGGCTGTGAGACCAGGAGTTCGTCGACATTCACGCCCGTGGCAGCCGCATATGCCGAGTCGAGTGCATGTTCGACGTCGATGAAGGCGGCAACACCTCCGCGACGCTGCGCCTCGGCGATGATGTGCTGGCAGATCGTCGTCTTGCCTGATGATTCGGGCCCATAGATTTCGCTGATGCGCCCGCGTGGCAGACCCCCGACGCCGAGCGCAAGGTCCAGCGAGATCGCACCGGTGGGAATGGTGTCTACTTCGAGTCGCTCTCGCGACCCGAGCTTCATGATGGCGCCACGACCGAACTGCTTCTCGATCGTGAGGATCGCTGCGTCTACCGCACGGCTCCGCTCGGTGGTCGCCTTCGCGTCTGCTTTCGTTTCAGGCTTGTCGGATGCCACCGACTTCGGGCTCTTGCTTTCGCTTCTTTCGGCCATCTCTATTCCCTGCCTTCTCTTGCTGTTGCCCTCTGTCGATTGACTTCGCGAAGCCTGCCATCCTCGGCGTACCGTGGACGCATCGCGCCGCGAGCGGACCCTTCGGAGGGCTCATCGCCGACTCCCAAGCGAGGGGTCCCCGGCCCCCCAGCCGCGGCGCGAAGCCGCGGCAGTTCGGCTGCGAGTGTACCCGAGCCGAGTGCCAACCGAATGGCACGCATGAAGGCGCTCAGGTGGCGCAGGTTGTGGATCGTGAGCAGTCGGTAGCCAAGCAGCTCCTCCGCACGAAAGAGGTGGGCAAGATAGGCGCGGCTGAACCTCCGGCAGGTGGAACAGTCGCATTGCCCATCAAGGGGCTCATCTTCGTCCAGGTGCCGCGCATTCCGCAGGTTCATGCGCCCCCCTGTCACCCACGCCTGACCGTTGCGCGCCACTCGCGCGGGCAGGACGGAATCGAAGAGGTCGACGCCGCGCAGAACGGCGTCCAGCAGATCTATCGGCGATCCGAGCCCCATGAGATAGCGCACGCGCTGATCCCCATCGAGCGCTGCGATCGTCGCTTCTATCGCCGTGTTGCGCTCCGCTGGCGTCTCGTCCCCAGCGAGGCCGCCAAGGTTGATCCCCTCAAACGGGAGCGAGCGGATGAAGGTTGCTGATTCGGCCCGCAGCGCAGGATCGATGCCGCCCTGCGCGATCCCGAAGAGCGCCTGGTCTTCGCGCGAGTGCGCACGAAGTGAGCGGACCGCCCACCGGTGTGTGCGCTGCATGGCGCGGAGCACCTCACGCCGCTCACTTGAGCCTGGCATCACGGGTTGATCGAACGCCACCGCGATATCGGGCCCAAGAGCCTCCTGGATCTCAATCGAACGCTCAGGCGTGAAGAGATGCTGACTACCGTCCAGGTGACTGTGGAACCGCGCCCCTTCTTCACGGATGCGCATGAGCGGTCCGAGCGAGACCACCTGAAACCCACCTGAATCTGTGAGGATCGGCTTGCTCCACGCCGAAAACCGATGGAGTCCGCCGAGGCGCTGAATGCGTTCGTGCCCCGGTCGAAGATACAGGTGATAGGTATTCGCCAAGATGATCTGCGCTCCAATCCCATGCAGGTCGTCCGGATCGAGGGACTTCACCGTGGCGTTGGTGCCGACGGGCATGAAGTCAGGCGTCTCCACCACTCCGTGCGGCAGCGTCAGCGAGCCCGCACGCGCCTTTGAGTTGGGATCGGTCGCGCTGACGGTGAAGCGCAGGGAGCGACCTGCGCGGGCTGGAAGGGTCGCAGGATCGGAGAGTGCGGCGAGCCGCGCGCTCTCGCTCAGCGTCCACCCCAGAGCGACGCGTTGCCCCGACCGAGATGCGCCCGGCCGCGTTCGGTCACCACGCGACCTTGAGGCGTGCGGTCAAGGAATCCGATCCGGAGCAGGAATGGCTCGAAGACATCTTCGAGCGTATCGGGCGATTCGCCGAGGAGCGCCGCCATCGCGGCAACCCCGACAGGGCCGCCGCCGAATTTGTCCAACATCACCTGCAGCAGCTTACGGTCTGTGGCGTCGAGTCCAGCGTCGTCGATCTGCAGTCCCGCGAGTGCGGCGGTGGCTCGTTCCTTGGTGATCTCCGACGATCCTGCCACCTGCACCTCGTCCCGTACTCGCCTGAGCAGTCGGTTCGCGATGCGCGGCGTTCCACGACTTCGCGCCGCGATGAGTGCCGCCGCCTCGTCGGTGATCGCGACGCCGAGGATTCCGGCCGAGCGTCGCACGATCGCTGCGAGCTCATCGTCCGCATAGAAGTCGAGACGCTGCGAGGCGCCGAAGCGATCGCGAAGTGGCGCAGAGAGCATTCCGATCCGCGTCGTCGCGCCGATCAACGTGAATGGTGGAACCTCGAGTCGCAGTGGCTGCGCAGATGGTCCTTTCCCGATGACGATGTCGATGGCGCGATCCTCCATCGCTGGATACAGCACCTCTTCCACCGCGCGGCCGAGCCGGTGGATCTCATCGACAAAGAGCACCTGCCGCGGCGCCAGGTTCGTCAGGATCGCGGCGAGATCCCCGCCGTGGTCGATCGCCGTCCCTGAGGTGAACCGAATCTGCACCCCGAGCTCATGTGCGACGATCGCTGCGAGCGTGGTCTTTCCGAGGCCCGGAGGGCCATGCAGGAGAAGGTGGTCGGCGGCCTCTCCACGCTCGCGAGCCGCCTGGAGCAGCGTGGTAAGCGCGCGTTTCGCCTCCCCCTGGCCGATGTACTCCCCGAGGGAGGCAGGGCGCAGCGTGGCTTCAAGGCTTCGCTCTTCGACGTCGTTGACCTTCGGCTCAGTCATCCGAGTCCCACCTGCCGCCTATGCGCGCTCACGCAGCGCGGCTCGCAACCGCACATCCAGCGGCGCGGAACGGATGACAGCGTCCTCCTCGACCGTCGCCGCGAGTTCGCGCGCATCGCGAGGTGGAAATCCGAGGCTGCGGAGTGCCGCGGCAAGGTCGCCTCCGTCGCGACCCTTCCCACCGCTCTTTCCAGTCGCATCTCCCGTCGCCTCGCGCGCAATCTTGTCGCCGAGCTCCACGATGATACGCGCGGCGAGCCGACGTCCAACCCCCGGTGCCGTGGCCAACAGTTTCTCGTCGCCATCGACGAGAGCCCGTCGCAACCCTTCGGCGCCGTGGGTGTCGAGAAGTGCGAGCGCAACCTTCGGTCCCACGCCGCTCACGTCAAGCAGCGTGGCGAAGAGACGCTCCTGATCGCGGCTCGTGAATCCGACAAGCGTCTCATGATCTTCACGTACGATGTGATGCAGATAGAGTTCGACGTTCGCACCTTCTCGAAGCGTGGAGAGGAGAGTCGGGAGGACCCGAACCCTCAGTCCGAGCCCGCCACTCTGCACGACGACGGCATCGTCCTCCACCCATCGCACACTGCCCGAGGCAAACGCGTACACAGCTAGCGCCGTTCTCCGCGCAGTGCCTGGCGCACCGCGCGATCGAAGCCGCTCTCCTGGGATGCGCCGGAAGAAGCCGAACGGTCCAGCCGCGCAGAGCCAGCGAGCTGCTGCATACGGACCGCGCCAGCACCCCAGATGGCAAGGCCGAGCGCATCGGCCGCGTCATCGGCGAGCGGTCGACCGGGGATGTTGAGCAGCTGGGTAACAGCACGGATCACCCCGCTCTTGGTCGCACGTCCGTCGCCCGCGATGGCGCGCTTCATCTCCGACGGGGTGGCTTCCACCACTTCGATCACCAGTTCTGCCGCGATCATCAGCGCGAGTCCGCGTGCGGCAGCAACCGCAACCGCAGACTGGAGATTCCCTTGGGTGAAGATGCGCTCGATCGCGATCCGGTCCGGCCGCTCGCTTCGTGCAATCTGCGTGAGTTCGGTCTTGATCTGCAGGAGCCGCTCTCCGAGCGACAGCGCGGCCGAGGTGGTGATCAGCCCGTGGGCAAGGTAGCGCGGCCGATCTCCCCCGCTCTCGACCATCCCCCAGCCGAAGGTTGCGGTGCCAGGGTCCAGGCCAAGGACCCGGAGGCTCATCGCGTCAGCTCAGCGAAGAGCTCGGATGACAGCTCGAAGTTTGCAGTGACGCGCTGCACATCGTCGAGTTCCTCGAGGGCATCGACCAGCTTCATGTTCTTTCGTGCATCGTCCGCGTCAACGTCGATCGTTGACTTTGCCACGATGCTCGCCTCCGCTGACTTCACGCTCACGCCTGCGCCTTCCAGGTTTGTTCGAACACGTTCGAGTGCAGCCGGATCTGTGTAGACAAAGACGCTTCCGGCCTCCTCGTCCACGTCATCTGCGCCCGCTTCGATCGCCGCCTCGCCGACCTTGCCGAAATCCCCGCTGCACTCGATGATGCCCCGAGCCTCGAACTGCCACGCCACCGCACCGCTGCTCGCGAGCGATCCGCCCGCTTTCGTGAAGAGGCTGCGCACCTCCGAGGCGGTGCGGTTTCGGTTGTCCGTTGCCGCCTCGACCAGCACCGCCACGCCGCCTGGGCCGTATCCCTCATAGGTGATCTCCTCGTAGGCGTCGCTCTGCCCGAGGCCCGAGGCGCGCTCGATTGCCCGCTTGATGTTGTCGTTCGGCATGTTGAGGGATCGACCCTTCTCGATGGCGAGGCGAAGGCGAGGATTAGAGGCGGCATCCGGCCCACCGATCCGCGCTGCGATCGTGATCTCGCGCGAGACCTTCGTGAATTGCGCCGCGCGCTTTGCATCGGTCGCGCCCTTGGCGCGCTTGATGGTGGACCATTTCGAGTGACCAGACATGCGCTGAGTATAGGCGAGGGGCTCAGCCCGCTCGCAGCATCCGGTAGTCGCGTCGCCCCCTGCGCAGGAGAAGCGAACCGTCGCCCAGACGACCGAACCCGCTCGCCAGGGCGCTCGGGTCGGTGGCGGCCTCTCCGTTGATGGAGACGCCCCCCTGCTCAACGAGTCGTCGAGCCTCGCTCTTGGACGTGGCAAATCCAGCTGCGATCACGAGATCTAGGAGCGTTGATTCTGCGGCGGAAGGGAGCGGCGCAGTGGGAAGCTCCGCTGCGAGGGTGGCGAGTCCACTCGCATCGAGCGCGCGGGGATCACTCCCTCGTCCCTCCGGCCCACCGAACAGCGTCTCTGCCACGCGCCGCGCGCGCAGCTCTTCATCCTCGCCGTGCACCAGCGCGGTGACCGCGGTGGCGAGACGACGCTGACCCGCACGCCCTCCGGGGTTCTTTGCATGCTCTGCAAGGAGCGCGTGGATCGCTGCGCTTTCGTCCAACGTCAGACGCTGGAGGAGTTCCCCGAGCGCCTCGTCCGGCTGATCCATGAAGAACTGTCGGAAGGCGAATGGGCTGGTGCGCTCTGCGCTCAGCCACACGGCTCCCTCGGCGGTCTTGCCGAACTTCTCGCCACTCTTTGCGAGCAAGAGCGGATAGCAGAGGCCGAACGAGAGTGGTGCGCCTTCTCGCCCGTCTCCATCCACGCGGCGAATCAGCTCGCTCCCCGCGGTGATGTTCCCCCATTGGTCGCTCCCCCCCATTTGCAACTCCACGCCGTGCCGCTTGCGCAGCATCAAGAAGTCGTAGCTCTGCAAGAGCATGTAGCTGAATTCTGTGAAGGAGAGTCCGCCTTCGAGTCGACTCTTCACGGAGTCCTTTGCAAGCATGTAGCTCACCGTGAGGTGCTTGCCGGTGTCTCGGAGAAAGTCGATCATCCCGAGATCGCCGAGCCACTCGAGGTTGTCGAGCAGCAGGGCACCTGATGCTCCCGAGAAGTCGAGGAGTCGAGCGAGCTGGGCTCCGATCGCGGCACGGTTGGCGTCGAGGGTTGCGTGATCGAGCAGATTGCGTTCGGCAGATCGGCCTGACGGATCGCCGATCATCCCCGTCCCGCCACCGACCAACGCGATCGGGCGACCACCCGCACGCTGCAGACGACGCAGTGCAAGGACACCCATCAGGTGCCCTACATGCAACGAATCGGCACTCGGATCGAAGCCGATGTACGCGGAGATGGATGGATCTCTTGCCAACCGGTCGTCGAGACCCGCGCTGACCTCATGGATGAGTCCGCGCTCTGAAAAGTCGGCGAGCAGGTTGGAGCGATACGAAGCGACCACGAGCCTATGCTACCTTCAGAGAGATGAGCATGGCTGGAGCGAACCGCCCTGAAGGTGCCCCACGCGCACGCCGCCGCAACGGTGGCCTTGCCGTCCTCCTCCCACTCACCCTCCTGGCCATGAGCCTCTTCGTCGCGGCCATCGCCTACTTCGGAATCACCCGTGTCTACGATCGCGTGCTCACCGATCTGCCCGATCCGCGTGATCTGGACACGATCGTCCTCGGTGAGAACTCCGGCGTTTTCGATCGCACCGGCGTGGTGAAGCTCGCCGATTTCGGCACGGATCTTCGCGAGACGATCCCCTTCTCGGAGATGACCGCACGCGTGATCGACACGACCACGGTGATCGAGGACAAGACGTTCTGGGTGAACGCCGGCTTCGACCCGCTCGGTTTCATCGCCGCCGCCCTTGACACGCTCGGCGGATCAGGGCGTGGTGGCTCCACCATCACGCAGCAGCTGGTACGAAGCCTCCTTCTGCCAGAAACCGCCTTCCAGGGGAGCATCTACGAACGCAAGGTGAAGGAGATCATCCAGGCGATTCGACTCACGAAGGAGTTCCCCGAACGTGCCGGCAAGGAGCAGATTCTCACCGCCTATTTGAACAACAACTATTACGGATCGCGCGCCTACGGGATCAGAGCCGCCGCCGTCGAGTACTTCGGCATCAGCGACCTCTCCCTCCTGACGCTCGGGCAGGCTGCGCTCCTCGCTGCGATCCCGCAGGCACCGAGCGAATACGATCTGCGCAACGTTGCCGTGCGCGACGCTGACGGGATCCTTCGAGTCCCACTCGATTCACCCGTTGCGCTCCGTCGCACCACGGTACTGAACCTGCTGCGCGATGCACGCAACGATGGCATCCAGCTGGAGGATCCCACGGTGAGCGACGAAGAGATCGATGCTGCGATCACGGAGAGCATCACACTCATCGAGCCCCCGCTGCGGAAGGTTCGCGCGCCGCACTTCATCAACATCGTGCGGGAAGCCGCGGCCAGCATCGTCTGCCCTGACGACCCTGCTGTCTGCACCAAGCTCGACACCGATGGCTACAAGATCACCACGACGCTCGACTGGAGCATGCAGCAGAGCGCAGACAAGTGGGCCGCCGCCGTCCTCTCCGCTGACATCGTCGATTACAAGCCGTATCTGCGGAGTCTCGGCATCCCGAAGCCGACCGACTGGCTGAAGAAGATCAGAGGCTCCAACATCCACAATGCGGCCATCGTCACCATGGATGCGCGCACCGGAGACATCCTCGCCTACACCGGATCGGCCGACTACTACGCGACGTCGACCTCACCCGCCTTCCAACCGCAGTACGACGTGCTGAAGGCGTATCGGCAGCCGGGCTCGGCGATCAAGCCGATCATCTACGCCTATGCGCTCCAGGAGCGATCGATCACGCCCGCCACGCTCTTCATGGATGTCCCCGTTGACTTCGGCGAAGGGTGGACACCCGGGGAGTGGGACAACCTCGAGCGCGGACCTGTCCGCATGCGTCATGCACTCCAAGGATCGCTGAACATCCCTGCCGTCAAGACCGCGCTCCGAACCGGAGCTGACCGTATCTGGAACGACATGAGAAACGGCGTGTTCAAGTTCCTCGGTGACGACAACTATGCGGGTGCTTCCATCGCGATCGGAACCCTCGAGTCGCGCTACGTCGACGTGCTATCGGCATATGGAGCA
>CAINCM010000020.1 GCA_903847005.1 uncultured Chloroflexota bacterium
CCTTGGGGGCGATCGGCGCTGCCCGCGGCGCCGGTTGGTCGGCGATCCTCAGCCATCGATCTGGTGAAACGGAAGACACCACCATCGCCGACCTTGCCGTGGCGACGAACGCGGGTCAGATCAAGACGGGCGCCCCTTCGCGATCCGAGCGTGTCGCCAAGCTGAATCGGCTCCTGCGCATCGAGTCGATTCTCGGTGCGCGTGCGGTCTATCCCGGTCGACGCGCGATCGCACAGGGGGCGAAGTGAACCGCTACGTCGATCGCGGCGCACAGGTTGCCGCGGTCGTCGGAATCGGAATGGCGTTGACGATCGCCGTGAGCTTCTTGATGGTGATCCCAATCGACCCCGCGTACTTGATCCTCGCTCCACTCTCCGGTCTGCTGATCGGCTGGTACGGGAATCAGCGCGAAGAGCAGATTCGCAGCCGGCCGGGCCGCATCCTGGCAAACGCGGCATGGAGCGGCCTCGTCACCGGGCTCACCTTCGCCCTCCTCTTCCTTGCGGTGAAGCTCTTCTTCTTCTCGCTTGACCCTGGTTACCGCGACGAGCGGAGCGGCGGCGCACTCACGTGCGAGGCCGGTCCCGCCTGCGTCTACGCGCGATATCAGGCGGCAGAGGGTGGCGCCGACGCGCTCGCCGAAGCGGGGATCGAGAGCGTCGCAGATTTCACGGACTGGTACTGGAGCGGCCAGTTGGGGAGCGCGCAGCTGTTGATCGGGAGCACCCTTGCGGCGGCGCTCCTCGGCGGACTTCTCTACCTACCCGGCGCGCCACGGACCGCGCGCAACGCGAGCGACACGGGTACGCAGTAGGACTGGGCGCCGACGCGACAAGAGTCGCTAGGGCTACTCGCTCTTCGCGCTCTTCTTCGCGGGTGCCTTCTTGGCTGCAGGCTTCTTCGCAGCTGGCTTTTCGGCGAGTGCCTTCGCCTCGGTCGCCTTCGCGGCGGCCGCCTTGGTGGCTGCTGCGCGCTTCGCGCCTGAGACGGCCGACTTCTTCTTCGCCTTCTTCACGACGACTGCAGTGGTGGTGCCGGTCGGGCTCGCCTTTGCCGCGGCCGCCTTCTTGGCGAGTCGCGACTTGCGTCGGGCGGCGGCGTTCTTGTGGATCGCCCCACTCTTTGCGGCTCGGTCGAGAGCGCTGGCAGCGGCCGAAACCGCCGCGGTGGCATCACCCGACTTCTTGCCGGTGAGGATGGCAACGGCGCTCGTGACGCGGCTCTTCGCTTCGGTGCGCTTCGGCTGCTGAACGGCACCGCGTCGGGCGGAGGCGCGAACCTCCTTGAGGGACTGCGGCGTTCGAGCGCCCTTGTACTTGCGAGAGGTCTTTCCCATGCGAACACTCCATCATCTTCAGGGGCTCAGAGCGAGCCGTCGGGCGATCGTAGCAGAGGGGAGCCCCTCGCCGGCCGAGGCGGGAGCCCGCGTCGCTGGGAGGCGCGGGGTTCCACCGACGGCAAGAGCCGGTCCATGCGATTCTTGAGGGGATATGAGCGACATTCCACAGTCCCGACTGCGCAACTTCAGCATCATCGCGCACATCGACCACGGCAAGTCCACGCTTGCCGATCGGTTGATGGAGGCCACGCACACGGTGGATCCGCGCCAGATGACCTCGCAGATGCTCGACTCCATGGATCTGGAACGGGAGAAGGGGATCACGATCAAGGCGCGCGCCGTGCGCTTGGAATATGCGGCGGCCGACGGCCTGAACTACGGCCTCAACCTGATCGACACTCCCGGGCACGTGGATTTTGCGTATGAGGTCTCGCGCAGCCTTCAGGCATGCGACGGTGCGATCCTCGTGGTGGACGCGAGCCAAGGGATCGAGGCGCAGACCCTCGCCAACGTGCACCTCGCCATGAAGATGGGACTCGTGATCATTCCGGTGCTGAACAAGATCGATCTCCCCGCGTCCGACCCGGAGGCGGTGATGAACGAGCTGGAAGAGACGCTGGCGATCCCGCGCGAAGAGGTGATCCTCGCGTCGGCGAAAGAGGGGCGGGGGATCACGGAGATCCTCGAGGCGCTGGTGAAGCGCATCCCGGCGCCGAGCGGGCCACTCGAAGCGCCGCTGAAGGCACTCGTGTTCGATTCGCACTACGACACCTACAAGGGCGTGGTGAACTACATCCGCGTGCAGGAGGGTCGCCTGAAGATGGGTGAAGGGATCACGATGATGGGCTCGGGCGCGCAGTGCCTTCCTGTGGAGCTCGGCTACTTCCGACCGCAGCACGTGCCGGTGCAGGTCCTTCAAGCGGGCGAGGTCGGCTACGTGGCCACCGGCTTGAAGAGCGTGCGCGACGCGCGCGTCGGCGACACCGTCACCACGACGGCGAACCCGGCGGCATCGCCGCTCCCCGGATATCAGGTCGCGCTCCCGCTCGTCTTCGCCGGGCTCTATCCCGTGAAGGGAGACGACTATCCGGCGCTGCGCGAAGCGCTGGAGAAGCTGCACCTGAACGATGCGAGCTTCACCTTCGAGGCCGAATCGTCTGCGGCCCTCGGCTTCGGCTTCCGCTGCGGCTTCCTCGGTCTGCTGCACATGGAGATCGTGCAGGAGCGCCTGGAGCGCGAGTTCAACCTGCAGCTGATCGCGTCGGCACCGTCCTGCAAGTACCAGGTGCACCTGAGCAACGGCAAGGGGGAGCTGCTGATCAACAACCCGGCGCAGCTGCCGAGCCCGAACCACATCGACGAGATTCGCGAGCCGTGGGTGAACGCCTCGATCGTCACCCCGTCGCAGTACATCGGCACGATCATGGATCTCTCCACGGACAAGCGCGGCATCTTCGACGGGATGGAGTACCTCGACGAGAAGCGGGTGGTGATGCGGTTCCAGATCCCGCTCGCAGAACTCATCGTGGACTACTTCGACCAGCTCAAGAGCAGGACGCAAGGATATGCGTCGCTCGACTACGTCGAGTCCGAGTATCGCGTGGCCCCGCTCGTGAAACTCGACATCCTGGTGAACGGCGAGCCGGTGGACGCGCTCAGTACCATCATCCACCGCGACCGAGCGCAGGGCTCTGGTCGGAACCTCGCCTCCAAGCTGAAAGAGCTGATCCCGCGCCAGATGTTCGAGGTGCCGATCCAGGCGGCGATCGGCGGAACGATCATCGCGCGGGAGACCGTCAAGGCGGTGCGCAAGAACGTACTCGCCAAGTGCTACGGCGGAGACATCACGAGAAAGAAGAAGCTCCTGGAGAAGCAGAAGGAGGGGAAGGAGCGGATGAAGCGCGTCGGCTCCGTCGAGATCCCACAAGAGGCCTTCCTTGCGGTGCTTCGTACCGACAGCGAGTAGCCGCTGGCAGTGAGCAGATCTCCGCAGTGATCACGCCGCAGCCGCCGCGCGGTCTCTACCTTCACGTCCCCTTCTGCCGCTCGCTCTGTCCGTACTGCGACTTTGTGGTGGTTGCAGGCGCCGCAGCGTTCGGACCGCGTTCTCGGATCGGCGGATACCTGCGCGCGGTGGAGCGCGAGATCGATCTGCGCGCCGCCGCGGTCGACAGGTCCTTTGGAGCACTCGGCAGCGCGTTGCGCACGGGCGACGGCACTCGTGCGCCGCTCGAGAGTCTCTACCTCGGGGGCGGGACCCCTTCGCTCCTTCCCGAAGAGGCGCTCGCGGCGCTGATCGCACGCGTGCGCGATCGCTTTGGCCTCGCAAATGGGGCAGAGGTGACCCTCGAGTGCAACCCCGGCGTGGACGAGCGTGGCGATGCGCGCGCTGCGGTGCAGGCGGGGGTGACGCGCTTCAGCATCGGCGTGCAGAGCATGAACGTCGATGCGCTTCGCGACCTCGGACGACGTCACACTCCAGACGATGTCTCCGAGTGCGTGGCCGCGGTGCGTGCCGCAGGTGCGACGAGCGTCTCCATCGATCTGCTCGCCGATCTCCCGAACGTCTCCCTTGAGTCGTGGGCCGCATCGCTCAGCGACGCGATCGCGCTCGACCCGGATCACATGAGCGTCTATGCGCTCACACTCGCCACGGATGGTGCGGATGCCGGCGACGCCGACGATCGACTCGCAACGCCTGCGGGAGCGCTGGCGTGGCGTGCGCGCGCTGCCGCGGCGCAAGATGAAGAGCGCGGCGCGGAGGAGCTCGAGCTGCTGGACCGCAGGCTTCCCGCCGCAGGATTCGACTGGTACGAGATCAGCAACTGGGCGCGCGAGGGGCACACCTCACGCCACAACCGCCTCTACTGGCAGCGCGCCGCCGTCGAGGCGGTGGGACCGGGGGCGCACGCCTTCGACGGGGTCAGGCGGCGCTGGAACTCGGCGAACCTAGATGCGTGGGAGGCGTCGCTGCACGCGGGCGAACTCCCACCCGGCGGCGCCGATGAACCGCTGAGCGAGGAGGGTGCCGCGGCGGAGCTGCTGGTGCTCTCGTTGCGCATGTCGACTGGCGTGGTCCGTGACGAGGCGATGCGCGGTGGATTCGGTGAGGCACTGCGCTGGGGCGAGTCGAACGGGCTGCTCGCACCTCACCCAGACGACAGCACGCGGATCCAGCTGACGTTGCGAGGCCGGCTCTTGAGCAACGAACTTTTCTCGCGGATCGTCTGACGGCGCGCCGCGCTGTGGTGGATCAGTTCGGCGCGGCGAGGTCTCGACGAGGGAACTTGTAGAAGGCCCATGCGGCGGAGAGCGCCGTGAGCGTGACGAAGATCAGCGCCTTGGCGGGATCCGCGGTCTGATCGAGGATCCCCTCCGGCGAGAAGTGATTGAAGAGCGAGAGGAACTGGTACGGCTCCATCACATCCCAGAACGATCCAAGCACCTCGACGATGTAGTTCGCCATGATCAGGCTGACGGTGATCGCCATGGCGGGAGGCGTTCGGTCGAAGCTGCCGCTGGCCGCAATCGCAAACGTGGAGAAGGATCCCCAGAAGAGCGTTCCTGCGGCGAAGAGTGCCGGCAGTTGCTCGAACGCGAGTTCACTCGACACACCTGCGATCTGCGCGCCGATCACGGTGCCGAGGACGTAGGCGGCAGATGCGAACGTTGCGCCGATCCAACCCTCCAGCATCATCGTGGCCATGATCGTGCGCCGAGGGATCGGTCGGCTGAGCAGCAGTTCGAGTGTCCCGCGCTGCCGTTCGCCGCTGATCGACCCGACGGTGAGTCCCGCGCTCAGGATGCCGAAGAGCGCAATCGAGATCGGGTGGATGAAGCCCACGGAGATCGTCCCCGAGAGCGTGGAGAAATTGCCTGGCGGGGTGGGGCGTCCGTCGAGCTGGTCGACGAAGGCCTTGTAGATCACGGGGAAGAGGAGCGACCAGGCCACCACCACGGCAAGTCCGACCGCGAGGCGGATGCGGTGTCCGCGGACAAGGCGCTGGAGCAGGACAAGGTTGATCATCTCGACTTCTTCCTCTTCGCTGCGGGGTGCTTCGCTGCGGGGTGCTTCGCTGCAGGGCGCGGAGCGGCCTTTCGTGGTGTCGCGCGGCGCTTCGCTGGCGCGCGTCGGGTGCGGCTGAGCGGCGTGGCCGCCTCTGGGGCCATCTGCACCGTGTTGCGCGTGCTGTTGCCGTAATACGACATGAACGCCTCTTCGAGGCTCGCCGCTTCGACGAGGAGGTCGCGCAGCCCCGCCGACTGCAGCCGCTTGACGAAGTTCGGGATTGCGGCCGCCTCCGCGTCGCAACTGATGCGGACACCAGACTTCCCTTCAGGGGTGATCTTCAGGTTGCTGATCCCGGCAGATGCGGCGAGGCGCAACGGCTTGCGCGCCACGAGTGCCTCGATGCGACGGCGGCGGAAGCGCA
>CAINCM010000021.1 GCA_903847005.1 uncultured Chloroflexota bacterium
ATCGCCTGGATCAGCTTCGCGTCAACAGCCCAGCCGCTCGGCAACGCGATCGTGTGCTTCAGCACCCGGTAATCGTGCAGCCTCGCCCGGAACTCGTCTATCACCCGCTTGCTGAACGGGTTGATCAGGATGTGCCCCTTCGCGGCCGAGGCGCCGAGGATGTAGTCGGTCCCCTTGCGCAACATCGGCTGGTTCCACGCAATCACGAGCTCCAGCGCTGGGTGCTTCTCCTTCACGGCCTTGAAGATGGCGCGAATCGTGCGCGCCTGTTCCTTGCTCACGCTCTTGTACCAGTCGGTGGGCGTGGCGTGACGACGGGCGCTCAGCGAGCCGCGCGTGTACATCACCAGCGCGTTGGCGTGCACCTTGGAGAACCCGAAGTTCTCCTGCAGGTACGCCATCTGCTCCGGATACTTCTTCCCCGCAACGCGCGACATCGCCTTGTGCCAGTGCGACATCGGTTCGCCGTAGCGCTTCTCGATCGCCGGAAAATGCGACTCGCGGGTCGCGCCTGCCTTCGCCACGCCGACCTCCGACTGTTGTCTGCGTGCGATTACGCTGGGATCACAACCACGCGTCGCTCCGGCTCCTCGCCGGCCGACTCGGTTGCAACGCCAGGTGCGCCCTGCAGCTCCATGTGCACCCAACGGCGCTCGAGCGCCGTCATCGGCTCGAGCTGCACCGCGCGGCCGGTCTCGCGTACGCGCTCGCCCGCCTTGCGCGCAAGCGCCCGAAGCTGGGCTTCGCGCCGACCGCGGTACTCCTCGATGTCGACGGTGACACGCGCCCACTCGCCGAGCTTGCGGCTCAACATCAAGTTGACAAGGTGCTGGATCGCCTGCAGTCGCTCGCCGCGTCGACCGATCAGGCTGCCGAGCTCTTCGGCCGCCTCCGGTGACGTGCCCGCCACGTTCAAGACGGTTTCAGAGCCTTCGCCGCTCAGACGAACCTCTGCCTCGAAGTCGAGGTGCGTGATCAACGTCTCGAGGATCTCCTTGCCGCCGGCGATCATCTCCGGCGTCGTCTCGCTGCGCTCACGTCGCTCTCGCGGCTCTCGTGTCTCGCCCGCGTCGCGTGGTGCGCGCGCTGGGCGCTCGGCTCGCTCCGGACGCGGCGCTCTGGCCGGTCGCTCCGCACGTGCCGCTGGCGCGCGCTCTGGTCGTGCGCTTCGCGACCGGCGCGGAGCCGACTCGCGCGGCGAATCGTCGCGTGGCGCTGCGGCACGAGGTGCCGCCTCCGTTGCGCGCTTCGGCGTGCTTCCGGCGATGGCGCTTGCCGGCGCCGCCACGATCCGCGCTGGCTCTGCGCCCATGCCGAGCACGCCCTTGGAGCCCGGTGCGATGATCTCGAAGTCGAGATCGGCGAGGCCGACCTTGAAGGTCTCGCATGCGATCTTGAGCGCCTCTTCCACGCTCTTCCCTGTGAACTCCTGGTATGCGCTCTCGCTCGCCATTATCTTCCCCCTCGACGACCGTGTCGGTCGCGCTTCTTGGCCGAACGGATCGTGGCGGCCGCAGATGCGGCGCGATCAAGTTCCGTGCGGGATTGTGGTGCCCCCTCAACCACGTCGCCTGCCGGAGCGCTCTCCGGCATCGCCACGGGGAATCGTGGTGCATGGTTCGCGGCAAATGCGGGATTCCACCCAAAGAGCGGGAAGAGCCCACCGTAGCCGAGGATCAAATACTGCTGCGCCAACGAGAAGACCGTGGACGCAATCCAGTAGATAAAGAGTCCCGCCGGCAAGATGCCGCCGTACAGGATCGAGATGAGCGGCAGGATCACCAGTGTCTGGCTCTGCATCGCCGCCGCCGGGTCGCCCTTCGCCGCGCCGCCTTTTGGCAGCGTCATACGGGTCTGGACCACCTGCAACAGCGCGCTGCCGAGCGCGAGGGGCGAGATGCCGAACCCGAGCAGAACGAGTGGAGCCCATGGTTGTGAAACGTCAAGGCCGCCGAGCCATCCAACTGTTGTGTCAAAACAGCGGACGCCGTCTGCAAGGCCATTCACGCAACCCGGATCGAGAACTTGGAAGCCGAAAATGCTCAGCATCGCGCTCGGGTCGCTTGTCTTGAGCCCTTGGTCAATCACTGAATACATTGGGATGAGCACAATGAACTGGAGCAGCGTCGGAAGGCAGCCGCTCAGCGGGTTGATTC
>CAINCM010000022.1 GCA_903847005.1 uncultured Chloroflexota bacterium
CTAGCGCTCCGCCACGGCGCGACGTTCGGCAAGGTCCAGTCGCTTCAACTTGTTGAAGAGCAACTTCCCGTCGCTGCGCTCCGCAAGTTCGCGCGGCATCCGTCCGGCGTTGAGGCCAAGCAGACGCTGGTGTGCGCGGATGGCGCGCGTGAGCCCGTCCAGGTGGTTGCGCGGTTTGGCGCCGCGCTCCCACCAGAGTCCGTCGATCACCAGAGCCGCTCCAGCAGCCCGCTTCTCACTCTTGTCACGTCGTAACTGGATCCGCCCAACAAAACTGTCACCCGCGTGGATCGGCAGCGTGTACGGGCCGTACTCTCGCTTTCGTTCAGGGGTGTAGATCTCCCAGCGGTAGTGGAAGTTGTAGAGCGCCTCGAGGCGCTTGCGGTCGTGGATGAGCGGATCAAGCGGCGAAAGGAGGGTCACTGCGTTCGGATCTGCCGCTGCCATTCGCGTCCCAGCAGTTGCGCGTATTGCGGCTTCTAGGGCGAATCGCTCCGCGCCCGGGATGCGCCAGACACCGTTCAGCCCTTCGATCTCGATCTCATGCAGGGCGTCCCGTTCGGTCAGCCGACGCACCAGCTCCTTTCGCTTGAGCGGCCAGTCGTTCTGCACCCAGACGCCGTTTGCCGAGGCGAGACCGAGGTCGCGATGTCGTGCGAGGAAGGTGTGTTCGATCTGCTCCTCTTCGCTGACGCGCCGCTCAAGCACGTTGCGAGGGAGGAGTCGTTCGGGGAGGTCGAACCAGCGAATAGAACCTTCGCGTCGCGCAAGGTAGAGCTCGCCGGAGTTGGCGAGCATTTCGATTGCTGCTCGATACGCAGGGGTCGGTCCCCACGACCAGTCGACGAGCTTCGACGGACCGAAGTCGGCAGCGCTCAGCGCGCCTTCGCTGGTGATGCGCGACATGATGGTCTCCGCCCACGGCTTGAGCCTCTTGTATGTGCCATCGCTCCAGAAGCGTTCACGACGGCGATCTGCGGGGCGGCGGTAGTAGGGGAGTTCGTTCGTCGGGATGATCACGAGCACGCCGTTGTACTGCTCGATGAGGGCCCGCTTCGCCGGCACCGGTGCGTAGAGGAGCTCGTCGACCCAGCGCGGTTCGAATCCGTCGATGCGCGCATGACAGACGATCTCGTGGCTTCGCCCCGCGAGGTCGACCGGATCGAATTGCAGCGAGCCGAGCCGTTCCACCAGGGCAAGCACCGAGCCGCGTCCCGCCGGAAGGGATCGCGGCGGGAGGAGCATGTGTCGCTCTGCGAGGAATCGTCGGGCAGCGGCGCGCGTGATCCTGGTGGCGGGCGCTGTTCTGCCGCTCATGATGTCTGCTCGCTTACCGCGACGACACGGGCCCCTGCCGCGCGAATCAGCTCGTCAAAACTGATGGGGAAGACATCAAGGTGTGTGCCACATGCGGCCCAGAGCTCCCCTCGCGTGGCAAGCCCGCCGTCGGCGAGAACGATCGGCGTCTCGTGTCCAGGGGCAGGCGCGTGGCCAAAGGGCGGGATTCCGCCGATCACAAAGCCGGTGAAGCTGCGCGCCTCATCCGCAGTTGCGCGGCGAACCTGCTCACCCTCCGCGAGGTCGAGGACGCGGCGCAGAGCCGTCAGGTCGACCCGATCGGCTCCCGAGACGAGGCAGAGGAGACCCCGTGTCCCGCTCGCGCCTTCAACGGCAAAGACAAGGCTTTTGACGATCTGCCCAACCTCGACGCCAAGTGCAGCGGCCGCCTGTGCGGCTGTGGCGGTGCTCTCCGCCATCGGATGCGGACGCACGGTGACTCCCGCGGCTCGGCCCGCCGCAATCACTCGCTCGGTGAATGCATGTCTCTTCGCTTCATCCATCTGGGCATCCTAGCCTCAGTGCGCCGTGCCACCCGCCTTGATTGTGCGACTTCGCGCGGTCACCATCAGGGCTACCCCCGCGACGACGATCCCACCGCCGAGCACGATCTGAGCCGAGATTGGTTCAGCAAGGATGAGGCTGCCGGCGATGACCGCAACCACTGGGTTGACGTAGGCATAAGTTGAGACGAGTCCGAACGGTGCAACGCGAAGGAGCCACGTGTAGACGTTGTAGGCGAAGAGGCTCCCTACCGTCGTCAAATAGAAGAGCGCGAAGAGGACGTCTGGTCCGATGTTGGCAGGCTGGATCTTCGCCGGCTCGCCGAGCAGCACGGCGACGAGCGCGCCACCAAGGCTCCCCGCGAGCATCTGGATCGTGACTGCCACGCGTTGATCGGGCGGCGTCGCGGCTCGGCGTTGACTCCAGATCGACCCGCTACCCCAACTGAGGGGGCTGAGCAGAATGCAGGCGAGTCCAAGGGGATCGAGCCCAGCGCCGTCAGTGCGCGGCGATACCAGGATTGCAAC
>CAINCM010000023.1 GCA_903847005.1 uncultured Chloroflexota bacterium
CCGCCCACCTGCAGCGTCGTGTCCTTGAAGGGCAGCTCAAAGCGCTGGGGGTCGCTGCTCCAAAGCGCCATGGCCATGTGCTCGAAGACGATGAGAAAGCCCAGCGAGCTCACCAGCGGCAGCGCGTGCTCGGTGGCATCGCCAAAGCGTGCCTTCATGTAGCGGTAGGTAAAGCGCTCGATCAGCAGCGAGGCCAGGACCACCACCGCGATGCCGACCATGGCCGCATACATCCAGTGCCAGCCCAGTCCGAAGATGTGGGGGCCGGCGGTCGACAGCGCCCAGGTCACCATGGCCGCGAGCATGAACAGGGCGGGAATGGTGAAGTTCAGGAAGTTGAGCATCCCGATGGTCAGTGTGAAGGCCACGGCCACAAAGGCCAGGATGCCTCCCAGCATGAGCCCGTTGACGATCTGTTGCAGCAGCTGCATAGGGGTGCCTCAGGCGATGTGGTCACCCACACCAGGAGTACCTCCAGATCGACACCACGAACATCCTCTTCATCTGTGGCGGCGCGTTCGAAGGGCTGGACAAGATCGTTGCCGACCGTGTCGGACGTCGTGGGATCGGATTCGGCTCGGATGCGCCGAAGGGGAGCGACGAACGTGAACGAGTCCTCGAGCAGCTGATGCCGGACGACCTTCTGCGATACGGGCTGATCCCCGAATTCATCGGGCGACTTCCGATGGTGGTGGCGCTCGACCGCTTGACGATGGATGATCTGGTGGCGATCCTCGTGCAGCCGAAGAGCGCACTCGTGAAGCAGTACCAGCGACTCTTCGAACTGCACAAGGTCGAGTTGCAGTTCACTCCGGGAGCCTTGCGCGCCACGGCGGAGAGAGCGCTTGCACGAAAGACCGGCGCGCGTGCGCTGCGCGCGGTCGTCGAGGAGACGCTCCTCAACACCATGTACGAACTTCCCGATCGCCGAGACGTTCGACGCTGTGTGGTGACGGAGGAGTCCGTCACCGACGGCGTGTCGCCGCTCCTGCTGAGCGAATCGGAGCTCGGCGGGGCCGGGGCCGATGCAAGACGGGCGGCGAGCCCACTACCGCGCCCACGCAAGGCGGCGCCGCGCGCGTCGGCGTGAGCGCTCCGCGCGAGCTCGGCTCCTCCTACACCCCGAGCGAGATCGAGCCGCAGGTTGCGGCGCGATGGGCGGCGAGCGACTACGGCAATCCAGATGGCGGTGACAGCGTCGCCAAGGGCGAGCTGCCCCCGTTCACGATCATCATGCCGCCGCCGAACGTCACCGGCGGCCTGCACGTCGGGCACGCCCTCTTTGTCACGCTCGAAGACCTGCTGACGCGCCGCGCGAGGATGGAGGGGCGACCGACACTCTGGCTCCCCGGAGTGGACCACGCCTCCATTGCGGCGCAGTTTGTCCTCGACAAGATCATCGCGGAAGAGGGGGAGAGTCGCAGCAGCCTCGGTCGCGACAGATACCTGCAGCGGATGAGCCGATTCATGGAGGAGACGCGCGGCGTCATCCTCGGTCAGTTCCGTCGCCTCGGGGCATCGGCCGACTGGAGTCGCACGCGCTTCACCATGGACGACGTCTCGAGCCGTGCCGTGCGCACCGCATTCGCCACGCTGTATGAGCGCGGTCTCGCGTACCGCACCGAAGCGCTCGTCAACTGGTGTCCAGGCTGCAGGACGAGCGTGTCGGACCTCGAGTCGATTGCCGTAGAGGAGAGCGGGCAGATCTGGGAGATTCGCTATCCGTTGGAGGGCGGTGCGCCGGGCGAAGGGATCGTCGTGGCGACCACGCGTCCAGAGACGCTTCTCGGCGACAGCGCCGTTGCGGTGCATCCAGGCGATCCGCGCTATACGCACCTTGTCGGCCGGCGCGTCATCATTCCGTTCGTCGACCGCTCCGTCCCGATCCTCGGCGACGACTTCGTCGACCAAGCCTTCGGCACCGGAGCGGTGAAGGTCACGCCCGCCCACGATCCGAACGACCGTGAGGTGGGCCTCAGGCACAGCCTGCCAGCACCGACGATCTTGGACGAGGCGGCGCACATCGTGGCCGATGCGCCGAAACCGTTCGCCGGCATGGAGCGATTCGCGGCGCGGAAGGCGATCGTGGCGGCGCTCGACGCGCTCGGGCTGCTCGTCTCTGTGAAGCCGCACACGGCGAATCCGGCGCGCTGTCAGCGCAGCAGCGACATTCTCGAACCGCGCCTGCGCACGCAGTGGTTCATCCGCACGAAGCCGCTCGCGGAGAAGGCGCTCGCCGCCACGCGCTCCGGAAAGACTCGGATCGTCCCAGCGCACTTCGAGAAGACCTGGGAACACTGGCTCACGGAGATCCGAGACTGGAACGTGAGCCGTCAACTCTGGTGGGGGCATCGCATTCCCGCCTGGTACTGCGCCAGCGGCCACATCACCGTCAGCGCAGCGGCGGAGGGGCCCAGCGGATGCCGCGAGTGTGGCGCGCTCGCCGAGAGCCTCATACAGGAGAGCGACATCTTCGACACCTGGTTCAGCTCCGGTCTCTGGCCGTTCAGCACGCTCGGCTGGCCTGAGCAGACGAGCGACCTGAAACGTTTCTACCCGTCGCAGGTGATGGAGACGGGCCACGACATCCTCTTCTTCTGGGTGGCGCGCATGATGATGCTCGGGATCGAGCTGATGGGCGAGCCGCCGTTCGAGACCATCTACCTCCACGGCATGGTGAGAGACCCCGAGGGTCAGAAGATGTCGAAGACGAAAGGGAACGTCGTCGATCCACTCTCGCTGATCGACGAGATCGGCGCGGATGCGCTGCGCTTCGCCCTCGTCTCGGGGACCTCTGCCGGCGCCGACCAGCGACTCTCGCCTGAGAAGCTCGAGAACGCTCGCAACTTCATGAACAAGCTCTGGAATGCGGCGCGCTACGTGCTCGGCGCGCGCCCCCGCGAGGTGGACGAGGAGCGTCCGGATGCGGGAGCGGCGCAGGCAGCAGCGGGCGAGTTCGGTGAGTGGATGTCGACCCGCATCGGACGTGCGATCGACGATGTCGATCGCAACCTCACCGGCTACGGATTCTCCGAGGCGGCGCAACGCATCTACGATGCGATCTGGGCCGAGTACTGCGACCAGGCGATCGAACTCGCCAAGGTCACCCTTGCCGACGAGACGCGTCCCGCTGCGCAGCGCGTCGCCGTCTGGTGGACGCTCGTTGACGGTCTCGACGCGCTGCTTCGCCTCTTGCACCCGATCGCGCCGTTCATCACCGAAGGGATTTGGGAGGCGCTGCCGCGACGGGCGGGGGAGGGGTCGCTCCTTGCGACCGCTTCGTGGCCGGCTCGAGGCGCTGCCGGGAGTGGCGTGACGAGCACGATCGACCAGTGGCTCAACCTCGTTCGCGAGGTCCGCGCGGCGCGCACCAGCACGAAACTCCCCGCCAGTGCGTGGATCCCGCTCACGGTCGCGGCGCCGGCGGCGCTCGCGGCATCGGGAGAGCGCCTGCGCGCTGCGATCGAGCGACTCGCGCGCGTCCGTCCGTTGACCATCGTCGAGCACCTTCCAGCGGACGGCGAGGGGATGCTGATCGTCGCGGGCGCGCTCACCGCGCGGCTCACTCCACCAGAGGCCGATGCGGCCACGCGCAACGCGGATCGCGCGCGACGCGAGCGCGAACTCGTTGCGACCCGAAGTCAGCTCGCGGCCGCAGAGGCGCGTCTCGCAGATCCGTCTTTCAAGGGGAAGGCGCCGGCCGCAGTGGTTGCCGGCGCCGAGCGACGCGTGGCAGAGTTGCGCGACGAGATCGCACGACTCGAGCGTGGCGGCTGATGCCGTTCTACGACTACGAGTGCGCGCGCTGTCACGCCACCGTCGAGCTGTTGCACGGCATCGACGACGAGACGCGGCGGACACACGATGGGTGCGGAGGCGCACTCCAGCGACGGTTCTCCGCTACGAGCGTGCACTTCAGGGGGAGCGGCTGGGCGAAGCTTGAACGGCGCGGTGGCGAGAGTGCTCCCTCGTCTGTCAGCACCGCTGGCGACAGCGCAAGCACGAGCGCCTCTGCCGCGTCGAGCCCTGCGTCGGCTACGACGCCTGCGAAAACGTCAGGAGGAGCATCGGAGTAGGCCCTACGCGGTGCGGAAGAATTCGCAGATGCGCTCGGCAACCTCGCGGGCGACGGCCACCTGCGCATCGCTCGTCTGCGCGCCAAGGTGAGGCGAAAGAACGGTACGCGGTGCGGTGAGGAGAGGCGAGCCCACCGGAGGCTCGGTCGCATAGACGTCGACCGCAGCGCCAGCGATGCCCCCGGATGCAAGGGCCGCAGCCAGCGCAGCTTCGTCGACCAGGCTCCCTCGAGCGACGTTGATCAGAACCGCGCTCGACTGCATCTTGGCCAACTCTGCGGCGCCGATCAGTGGCTGGGCGCCAACCGCAGGAGCGTGCAGGGTGACCACATCCGATGCCCCAAGCAGTTCGTCGAGTGAGACGAGTCGCACGCCGATGCGTGCAGCGTCCTGAGGGCTCACGAGCGGATCGCTGCCGAGCAGCTGCATGCCGAATGCGGCCGCGCGCACGGCAACGGCGCGGCCGATCCTTCCGAGACCCACGATGCCAAGCCGCCGTCCACGCAACTCGAACCCTTTCAGCGTTGCGCGAGGCCACGTCCCCTCGCGAACCGATCGATCTCCCGCAGGGATGTGCCGCGCGAGGGCGAGGAGGAGAGCGAACGTGTGCTCTGCCGCTGCGATGGTGTTTCCATCGGGTGCGTTCACCACGAGGATTCCTGCGCGCGCCGCCGCCGGAGCGTCGATGTTGTCGATGCCGACCCCTGCGCGGCCGATCAACCTTAGTTTCGGTCCCGCCGCCATGAGGGCGGCATCTACCTGAACCTGCGATCGCACGATCAGCGCGTCGGCTTCCTTGAGCGCGGCAACGAGCGCATCGCGAGGTTCACCGGAGAGGTCGTGCACGGTGTGGCCCGCCGACTCGAGCGCGTTGATGCCAACGGCCGCGATCGTCTCCGCGATGACGATGCTCGCCACGGCGGACGCCTTCTCAGGCGGCGATGAAGCCGGTCAATGTGGCAAGGAGCCAGATTGCGGCGAGTAGTCCGAGGAGCGCTCCGTACGTGGTGACGATTCGTCCCAGATCGCGACGCACCACGGGGAGCTCGGTTGCAATCTCTGTGGCGAGCCGTTGGGCAGACGCACTGCGGGTGAGCGCGTTCATCGGGTTCACGGGGAACGTTCAGCACACGCGGTGCATCGAGCTTCGCCTCGTATGCCGCTGCGGCGGCCTCTTCGGCTGCGGTGAGTCCATGCCGCGGCTTGATCGCTCGCTCCTTCTTCGGGCGTTGATCTGGCCTGAAGCGCTTGACACCCTTCGCCACGTTCCCTCCTCGGATCTGCTGCGCACAGCGGTCGCTGTCTCGGGTTCAGGATAGCGGAGAGTTCGTGACCAGTAGATGGCACGAGGGGGCTGATACGATCGGGGCATGCAGACCGATGCACTCAGCACCTTCACCCTCGCCGCCGCGCTCGTCGCTGCGCTCGCGCTGCTGGTTGCCTCTCTTGCCCTGCTCAGCGCCCGAAGCGCCCGCCGGCAACTCGCGTCACTGGTGCGAGAGGGAGAGGGGAGCGCCCCGGGACAGCTCGTCAAGGTGCTCGCCGCAGCAGCTGAGCACAGCGTCCAGCTCAGGGATGGAGCGGCACGGATCGCTCAACTGGAGGCGGCGGCACAGCGCGCCGTGAGCCGAGTCGGGCATGTGCAGTTTCAGGCATATGACGATGCCGGCGTGGGGCAGAGCAGCTCACTCGCGTTGCTCGATGAAACAGGGAGCGGCGTGGTGATCACCACGCTGCACGCTCGCGTCGGGACGAGGATCTATGTGAAACGGCTGGTTCGCGGCGAGAGCGAGACCGTACTCGGGGAAGAGGAGCGAGCGGCCATCGATGCCGCGCTCGTCGCACCGAGCGACACGCGCCGCACGCAGTGACGCCGCGTGCGCCTCGCGGCGCGGCGTCTGCAGGGAGTGCCCCGCGCGGCAGCGATCAGATTCCCGTGTGGACAGGTGTCTCGGTTCGCGCGCCGCGCGCCTTCGCGGAGGGCGTGCGGCACCTCCTCGCGGACCTCAACGACGAACAGTACGCAGCGGTCACGCATGGTGAAGGTCCGCTCCTCGTCGTAGCTGGTGCCGGAACGGGCAAGACCCATGTGATCACTCGACGTGTGGCGTGGCTGATCGCACAGCAGCGTGCCCTCCCCGAGGAGATCCTGGCGCTCACGTTCACCGATCGCGCGGCAGAGGAGATGCAGGGTCGCGTCGACCGACTTGTTCCGTACGGATACGCCACCACGCCGATCAAGACCTTCCATGCCTGGGGGGACGAGCTGCTCCGCGAAAACGCACACCGCATCGGCATCTCGGGCGAACTTCGCGTGCTCGGACGCGCAGAGGTGGTACTCCTCCTCCGCGAACACCTCTTCGAGCTCGGACTCTCGCGATTCGCCCCGCTCGGTGATCCGACCAGGTTTCTCGGGGATGTTGCCGCGTACATCTCGCGAGCAAAAGAGGAGGGTGTCGGCGCCGATCAGATCGGTGCGTTCGCAGCGCAGCTGTGCGCGCGTGCGGAGGCGCTGCGCCTGGAACTACCCGAGGACGATCAGGGTCGTCGCCAGCTCATCGCCCATGCCGACGCGCTCCAGCGCCTCGGCGAAGAGCACGACGAGCTCGCCGCGGCGTACCGCGCATATCGCGCGATCCTTGCGAGAGGCGGGCTGCTCGACTTCGGCGACCAGGTGCTCCTGGCCCATGAACTCCTGCGCGATGACCCTCTCGTCGCGGCGCGAGTTCGAGAACGACACCGCTGGCTGCTCGTCGACGAGTATCAGGATACGAACCGGCTGCAGGGAGCGCTCGTCGATCTGATCGCGCAAGGGAGTCGGAACCTGACCGCCGTCGGCGACGACGATCAATCCATCTACCGTTTCCGCGGAGCCGCAATCGAGAACATCCTCGGCTTCGTCGATCGATACCCCGATGCGTCGAAGGTCGTGTTGACCAAGAACTATCGAAGCTCAACCCCGATCCTGACCGCGGCTCGGCGTCTCATCCGATTCAACGATCCAGAGCGTCTCGAGACCAAGCTCGGCATCTCCAAGGAGTTGCGCGCGGAGGCCGAGGGTGCCGCGCCCCACCCCGTGGCCTTCCGCCGATTCCGGACGACCGCGGATGAGGCGGACTGGATCGCGAGCGAGATCCGCGCTTCGGTGGCATCCGGTCGCCGGCCGCGCGACCATGCGGTGCTGGTGCGCGCGAACGTCGACGCGGCGGAGATCAGCAGGAGCCTGAACATGGCGGGGATCCCCTGGCGTGCGAGCGCCGCAGCAGGCCTCTATGACCGACCTGAGGTGCGCCTGCTGCTGGCCGGACTGCGGCACGCGGCGGACCCGGACGCATCGGCACCGCTCTTCCTGATCTGCGCGGCCCCCCGATTCAAGGTGCCGGCAAGCATCCTGGCGGCCGCCGTGGGGAAGTCGCGGCGAGAGCATCGTCCCCTCCGCGAGGCGCTGCAGGCGGTGGGTGCCGTGAACCAGGACACGATGCGGTTGATGTCGAACCTGAACGAACTTGTGAAGGAGAGCGTGGAGCGCACAAGCGGGGAGGTGCTGTATCGCTGGCTGCGCGAAAGCGGACTCCTCGCAGAGCTCACGCGCGAAGCGACCCCCGAAGCGGACGAACAGATTCGCAACATCGGTCGGCTCTTCGATGTGGTCCGCTCGCGCAGTCGGCTGCTCGAACTCGATCGTGCGCCGTTTCTCGTTCGCTACCTGGAAGAGCTAGGCGAGGCAGGAGACGATCCATCCGCGGCGGATGTCGACCCGGACCTGGACGCGGTCGCCCTCTTGACCGTTCACCAGGCGAAGGGTCTCGAGTTCCCCGTGGTCTTCGTGGCCAACATGGTGGAGTCGCGCTTCCCTGCACGCGGACGCGCTCCGCGCCTTGCCCTCGCCGCAGAGCTCGGCGGAAGCGACCAGATCGTGCCGCGGGATCCGCGCGCACCGGAGACACCAACCGCGCTGGACGAGGAGGCACTGCGCGAGGAGCGTCGCCTCGCCTATGTTGCGCTCACTCGCGCGCGCGAACAGCTCTATCTGAGTGCATCCGAGCGTGCGACGGGAGGAGTTCGTCCGCGCAAGGTGAGTCGCTTCGTCTCTGAGGCCCTCGATCTCGCGCGCACGCAACTTGAGGCGACACCCTTCACCGGCGAGCGAAGCAGCGCGATCGCCGCTGTCGAGGTAGAGGAGCCCGCAGCCCCGGTCCTTCCGGTCCGCACACCCGGCGCGGCCGAACAGGCGCCGCTCACGCTGAGCTACACCGCGATCGAGGCGTATCTCGCATGCCCGTTGCGGTACCACTATCAGCAGAGACTGCGCATTCCGCTCCCGCCGCACCACGCCGCTATCTACGGGTCCGCCCTCCACGCTGCGGTGGCCGAGTTCCACCGAGGGCAGCTGGCGGGCAACCCACCGGATCGCACGGCGTTGGTCGAGGCGCTCGATCGGAGCTGGCAGAGCGCAGGCTTCATCTCTCGTGCGCATGAGGAGGCACGCTACGCGGCGGCGCTCAAGGTGATCGAGCGATTCAGCAGCGATGAACGCGCGAGCGGCATCGTTCCTGCGTACGTGGAGAAAGACTTTTCGTTTGAGATCGGCGGACACAAGATTCGCGGTCGCTGGGATCGGGTCGATGTGACGCCGCTTGCGGTGGGCGAGCGCACCAGGGACATTCCCGCGATCGAGATGAGTGACGAGACGCTCCGCCCAACGCTGCCGTTGAGCGACGAGTGGGTGGTGATCTCGGACTACAAGAGCGGAGGGAAGGACGACGACGAGGGGAATGCCATTCGCGCCCGCGACGCGCTGCAGCTGCAGATCTATGCGCTCGCGTGGCGTGCGGCGACAGGGCGACTGCCTGACGAGGTGAGCCTGCGCTTCCTCGATTCGGGAAAGGCGGCAACGGTGCCGGTCGATCCGAAGCGCATCGTCAAGGCGCGCGAGCGGATCCTCGAGGCGGCGGAGGGGATCCAGTCCGGATCCATGGAGGCAAAGCCAGACCTGATGAACTGCACCTACTGTGCCTACCGGGAGCTGTGCCCCTCCTCCAAGGCACCTGCGGGCCGACCGGCATGACGCTCTGGGATCCGCCCGAGCGCAAGTCCGACCCGCCACAGCCGCGGGTGACGCCTCTCGTGGAGACGCCCCCGCGCATCCCCGTTTCGGATCAGCGCATGATTC
>CAINCM010000024.1 GCA_903847005.1 uncultured Chloroflexota bacterium
CGTCGAAGAGGACGCTCCCGCCCGTGATCTGGCCGGGCGGCGCGATGAGTCGAAGGATGGAGAGCGAGGTCACGCTCTTGCCGCAGCCCGACTCGCCCACCAGGCCGAGCACCTCCCCGCGATCGACCCCGAAGGTTGCGCCGTCCACCGCGCGCACCACGCCGTCGCGCATGCGGAAGGAAGTCTGGAGATCGCGAACTTCAAGGAGCCGATCGGCCATCACACCCTCCTATCGCTGCAGCCGTGGGTCGAGTGCGTCGCGCAGGCCGTCGCCGACAAGGTTGAAGGCGAGCACGGTCATGGTGATCGCAATGCCGGGGAAGATCACCACATGGGGCGACGAGAAGAGGAGGTTGCGATCGGCGCCGATCATGGAGCCCCACTCGGCCGTTGGCGGCTGTGCGCCGAGGCCGAGGAAGCTGAGCGCCGCCACGTCGAGGATCGCGCCGCCGATGCCGAGCGTCCCCTGCACGATGATGGGGGTGAGCGCATTCGGCAGCACCTTGCGGAAGAGGATGGACGTCTCCGAAGCGCCGAGTGCACGGCTCGCCGCGACGAACTCACGGTCGCGCAGGCTCAAGACCGACGCGCGCATCACGCGCGCGTAGATGGGGATCGCAACCACGCCGATCGCGAGCTGGGTGTTGATCAGCCCAGGGCCGATGACGGTCACGATGGCGATCGCCAACAGGAGGCTCGGGAAGGCGAGCAGCACATCCATGATGCGCATCAAGAGGTTGTCCACCCATCCGCCCACGTAGCCCGAAACCGCGCCGATGAGCGAACCGAGCACGATCGCGAATCCGACCGTCAGGAATCCCACTTGCAGGCTGAGTCGCGCCCCGTGGAGCACGCGAGAAAACACGTCGCGCACGTTGTTGTCGAGGCCGAAGATGTGCTGCGGCCCTTCGCAGCCGAAGAGCTCGATGCACGGTCCGGCGAGCCGAACCGCGCCCGGCTCCTTGTCGATGAGCACCTCGATCGGACTGTAGCTTGCAAAGAGGTCGGCGCCGAGCGCCGCGATCACGAGAACGCCGAGCAGCGTGAGACCGACTCTCGCCGTGCGCTGCTCCAAGAAGGAACGCAGCGCGCGTCGGAACGGCGTCTGCGAGCTGGAGGCGGATCGCACGCCGCTCACGAGTTGATCCTCACGCGCGGATCAAGGTAGGCGTAGCTGATGTCGACGATGAGATTCACCACGACGTATCCGATGCTCACGATGACCGTCACCCCCTGCACCACGACGTAGTCGCGCGCGGTGATCGCATCGGAGATCGTCCGACCGATCCCCGCGAAGCCGAAGATCGTCTCCGTCAGCACCGCTCCGGAGAGCAGCCCGCCCAGGGAGAGGCCGACGATCGTGGCGACGGGGAGCAGCGCGTTGCGCAGCGCGTGCTTGGAGACCACCTCGCGCTCAGAGAGGCCCTTGGCGCGGGCCGTGCGGATGTAGTCCGAGCCCAGCACGTCGAGCAGGGAGCTGCGCGTGATGCGCGCGATCACCGCCATCGGAATCGTCGCCAGCGCGACGGAGGGGAGGATGAGGTGGCGCACCGCGTCGAGCAGGTTGCCTGGGTTGAGGGTGAGGATCGCGTTGGGAATCGCCATGTTGGAGATGAAGTCGAGCAGGCCGCGAAGCGGCCCCTGCAAGCCGGAGAGCCCCCAGGCA
>CAINCM010000025.1 GCA_903847005.1 uncultured Chloroflexota bacterium
CGGGAAGGCGCGTGCCATCTTGATGACCTCTGCCTCGATGCGCGCAAGCGCGGCGGCATCTTCGCGACGCGCGATCGCCTCTGCCGACCAGGCTGCGATCTGCTCCATCTCGGCGGGCCCCATGCCGCGCGTGGTGGCGGCAGGCGTGCCGTAGCGAACGCCGCTCGTCACCATCGGCGAACGAGTCTCGCCCGGGATGCTGTTCTTGTTGATGGTGATCCCTGCGCTCTCGAGCGCCGCGGTCGCCTCTTTCCCGGTGACGCCGAGCGGCGTGACGTCACAGAGGATGAGGTGGTTGTCTGTTCCGCCGGTGACCACACCGAAGCCGTGTGCCTTCAGCGCGGCGGCGAGCACCTGCGCATTCTCCAGCGTCCGCTTCATGTAGCTGCGGAACTCCGGCTCGAGGGCGAGCGAGAAGGCGACCGCCTTTGCGCCGATCACGTGCATCAACGGCCCACCCTGGCTCCCTGGGAAGACGCTCTTGTCGATGGCGGCAGCGTCGGCGGCCCGGGCGAAGGCGATGCCGCCGCGCGGACCGCGCAGCGTCTTGTGCGTGGTGCTCGTCACGATGTCTGCGTGCGGGAGCGGCGAAGGGTGCAGGCCCGCCGCAACCACGCCGGAGATGTGCGCCATGTCGACCATCAGCTTTGCGCCTGCGGCGTGGGCTATCTCCGCGAAGCGCTTGAAGTCGAGTGTGCGCGGATAGGCTGATGCGCCCGCGATCAGGACCTTTGGCTTCGCGGTCTCGACCGCGCGTTCAACTTGCTCCCAGTCGATCAGGCCGTCATCCTGGCGCACACCATAGAAGTGCGGCGTGAACCACTTCCCCGAGACGTTGACGGGTGCGCCATGCGAAAGGTGGCCGCCCTGCGAGAGGCTCATGGCGACGAACGGATCGCCTGGCTTCATCAGCGTGTCGAACGCAGCGATGTTCGCCGATGCGCCTGAGTGCGGCTGCACATTCACGTGTTCGCTCCCGGGGAAGAGTTGGAGCGCGCGGGTGCGAGCGAGATCTTCGACAGCATCGATGTGTTCGCACCCTGCGTAGTAGCGCTTCCCGGGATACCCCTCCGCGTACTTGTTGGTGAGGATCGTGCCCTGCGCCTCGCGTACGGCGGCGTATGCGTAGTTCTCGGAGGCGATCAGCTCGATGTGATCGCGCTGACGCACCGCTTCTCGTTCGAGGATGGCGTTGAGCGCGGGATCGACGTCGCGCAGCGGCTGATCCGCCCGCGGATCGCGCTGCGACTGGATCTCCTCTGGTGTGCGCCGGACCGCCATGCCCCTATTCTCCGTCCAATCCGAGAATCAGGCGCTCGATCATGCGCGCCGCGCCATCCTCTTCGCTCGGCGGCGCGAGGTGCCGCGCGGCACGCTGCACCGCCTCGGGGGCGCCGTGCATCGCCACGCCGTGACCGGCCGCGAGCAGCATCTCGAGATCGTTGTGCTGGACGCCGATCGCCATGGTCTGTGCCAACGGGATGTCGAGGCGCGCCGCGAGCCACTCCAGAGCCGCGCCCTTGTTGACGCCGGGAGCGGTGAACTCCAGGTATTCAGGGTGGCTGATCGTCACGTCGAGATCGCCGCCGAACGTTTCGCGCGCCTGCGCCAACACCGTCTCCGGGTGACCGGCCGGCGCATGTGCAACGACCTTCGAGATCTCGTGCTGATCGCGCCTGAGATGGTGGGCAAGATCTTGGATGGAGTGAAGTCGTTCGACGGCGTTTCCAGCCAGCCACCCGAGATAGGTCTCGTAGTGTGGATCGGTTGCATCGAACGCGTAGTCGTCTTGGATGACCGCGTGTCCCCAGAGACCATTCTCTCTGCACCACTCGACGGCGCGCGCGGCCAGCCCTGATGTGAACGGAACGTGTCGCAGCAGCGCGCCGCTTCCTGTTTCGCTCGCGGTTGGAAGTTCACGCGCGATCGCGCCCTGCATGCCGATCAGCGGTCCGTCGACGCCCGCGGTGCGCGCGTACTCGATGAAGCTCGGAATGTTGCGACCCGAAGAGATGGTCGTGACCACACCGCGCTCGCGGGCGGCGCGAATCGCATCGATGGTGCGCGTGGAGATCGCGCCGCCGTGCGGGAGCAGCGTGCCGTCCAGATCCATGACCAGCAACTTGATCGGCAGATCGCTCATCAGTTGAACCTAGCCGCTGCGACGGATCTCCGCGACGCGAGCGCGTCCGGAGAGATCTCCGCGAATGCTGCAGCGCCAACCCAGGCCGAGTCCGGCAACAAGGGCGCTCACCGCGTCTCCCTGGCCGTCGCCAAACTCGAGTGCGGCCGCACCACCCGGACGAAGGAGGCGCGGGAGCTCGGCAACGAGGCGGCGAATGCACTCGAGGCCGTCGCTTCCGCCGTCGAGCGCCATGCGCGGCTCGGCGGCGATCGCCACCTCGGCAAGGCTCAGCGGCGCGGCGCCCTCGCCTCGCTGTCCCGCGCGCTGGAAGCGTGCGGCGGCCCGTGCCGCATCCACATCGGCGCTCGGCACATACGGGAGGTTGGCGACGAGGAGGTCCAGGTGCGGCGGATCCCCTGGGGCGCGGCCGGCGAGGAGCGGCTCAGCGAGATCGCCGTGCAGGAAGGTGATGCGCGAGGCGATCCCAGAGCGAAGCGCGTTCGATCGGGCAACGGCGAGCGCGTCTCCCGATAGGTCGGTGGCGGTGAATCGCAGCGGCACGGGCGATTCGGTGACCAGCGCGAGACCGATCGCCCCGCTCCCCGTGCCGATCTCTGCGGCGTTCAGTGGCTGCGGCGCGCGACCCAGGGTGCGGGCGGCGGCGGCGCGATCGGCGAGGTAGGCGAGCGCCGTTTCAACGAGCAGTTCGCTCTCCGGTCGCGGGTCCAACACGTCGGGTGTGACGAGAAGCTCGAGTGCACGGAAGCCGCGCGTGCCGGTGAGGTGGCTCACCGGTCGGCCCTTTGCGCGTTCGCTCACCAGCGCGGCGAGGGCGGCGGGCGCATCGCCTTCGGCGAGCGCAGCGCGCGCGGCGCGCAACGCCTCAGAGAGTTCAGGGTGTC
>CAINCM010000026.1 GCA_903847005.1 uncultured Chloroflexota bacterium
CGAGATCGCAAAAACTGCAATAAGAATGCCAAAGATCACTGGAAGGCTCACCAAGAGCCGTCGCATGATGTAGGTGGTCATGATCGCTGCATCCCCTCCCCTACCGAGTTGGAAGAGTGCGCCCCCGCCGTCACCCGAAGGTGGCGACGGGGGCGTCATCCTCACCACCCGACGGTGGTGAGGATGGTGCGACTCATTCTGCTGGCTTGGTGCAGCTGTCGGTATTCAAGAACCCCGAGATGAGGCTGAAATACTCGAACACGCTGGTGCGGCCCTTGTGCAACGGGTGTGCGCAATCCCACATCGAGGCAAAGCTGTCGACCACGTCCGTGGCGTCAAACGTTGCGCCGTTGTGGAACTTCACGCCTGTGCGCAGGGTGCATGTCCAGGTGAGCAGATCTTCGGATGCGGTGCAGGCCGTCGCGAGCAGCGGCTTCGTTGCAGCCTCGCCCGTGACGAAGCCGTACAGGCCTTCGCCGATCTGACCGCAGACGCGGAGTGACTCGCCATCCGTCTCATCCGCGCAGTAGAGCCCACCAGGCTCACCGTTCTGGATCCAGACGAAGGTGTCGTCGCCACCCGAGCTCATCACCGAGAGCTCCTCGTTGCCAAGTGGCGACGAGTGCGCGCCGGTGATGTCTGCCTTGAATGCAAGAGCCGAGCCGCCGTGGGCGACTGGGATCATCGGAATGTTCGCCTTGAGCGCGTTGTTCGCCTCAGCGTACTTGGCTGCGCGAATCGCCGGATCAGCCGTCGAACCGGCTGCCATGAGAGGCTCGAACACCGCGGCGATCGGCGCACCGAACTGCGGCGACGAGTTCTTCCCGAAGTGATAGTCCAGGAAGTTCGTTGGATCCGGATAGTCTGCACCCCACCCGAGGAGGTGGAGGCCCTGCAGCGTTCCGGCGCTTGCAGCATCCAAGAAGGCCGTCGACTCGACCACTTCGATGGTTACGTCGATGCCGATCTCCTTCAGCTGAGCCTGGATGTCCGTTGCGACCGTTGCAGGTACCGGGAGGTAACCGCGGACCACGTCGCGATACGAAAGCTTCGTCTTGAAGCCGTTCGCGTAGCCGGCATCCTTGAGCAGCTGCTTGGCAGCGGCAAGATCCTGGTCGTACCAGGCCTCGCCCTCGCAGGCGAACTCGATCGAGCACGGTGTGAAGTGGCTTGCCACCTCCGATCCGCCCGGATAGAAGTTGTCGATGATGCGCTGGCGATCGAGCGCCAGGGCAACCGCCTTGCGAACCTCAAGCTTCTCGAATGGGTCGCCGGCGATGCCGGAGTTCATTCCGAGATACATGGTGTTCAGCGCAGCGCGCGGGATCACCTGCAGCGCAGGGTCCGCAGACGCGCCAGCGATGTCCGTTGGTGCAAGGTTGTCGATTCCATCAGCGGTGCCGGCCTGCAGGGCGAGCAGTCGCGCCGCGCCCTCTGACTGCCACTGGAACACTGCGGTGCCCGACGTTGCGAGCTGGCCCCAATAGTCAGCGTTGCGCTCGAGGACGATCTGAGAGCCCTTCTCCCAGGCCTTGAGCTTGTACGGTCCGGTGCCGTTTGGCGCCGTCACGATGCTCCCGTCTGCCGTGGCAGCGGTGAGGTATCCGGAGTCGTTGATCTGGTAGTTGGTCAGAGCCAACTTCTGGATGAACGCCACGTCAGGCGCGCAGAGCTCGAAGACGACCGTTGAGGCGTCCGTCGAGGTGATGCGCTTGAACCCGTAGCCGTCAGCGCAATCCGCAGCGCCGGCCTCCGGGTATGCCTTCGGGGCGAAGGCGATGGTGTCGGCACTGGAGCTCGAAGAGCCACCGCATGCCGCAGCAACCATCAGGAGTGCGGCGCCGATCGCGCCGATCCGTAGGTTCTTCATTGCTACTCCTTGGTTACGTCCGAGGGAGAGGCGTCGCCCTCCCCGCTGCGGAGATTCCGCATTACGGGCGAGGATAGTGGAGTGCGGGAGGCGGTGTTCAGCCAGTCGCATCCCCTCGTGGGGCAGCAGGCTCCACCCTATGATTCGTGCGTGGATTCAGCCGTGATCGAGGTCCTCCTCCCCCTCGCCTTCTTCGCGGTCGCCCTCCTCTACTCGTCGGTGGGACATGCAGGGGCGACGGGCTACCTCGCCCTCATGGCACTCGCCGGGCTCGCCCCGGAGGTGATGCGCCCGACCGCGCTCGTCTTGAACCTAGCGGTGGCCTCCATCGCCGTGGTCCGATTCGCCCGCGCCGGCCAGCTCCCCTGGCGACTGCTCCCACTCCTCCTCGCAACGTCCGTTCCAGCCGCTTTTTTTGCCGGGTCGCTGAACTTCCCCGACCAGATCTACCGACCGCTGCTCGCCGTGGTGCTGATCGTCGCGGCGATCAGGCTCACCGCATACGCGCAATCCGACGCGTCGACCGAGCGCGCGACTCGCGCGCTGGGAGGGCCAACGTCGCTCATGGTCGGCGGTGCGATCGGGCTCCTCGCCGGCGCGACAGGAACGGGTGGCGGCGTCTTTCTCACGCCGCTCGTCATCGCGCGGCGCTGGGCGTCGACTCGCGCCGCGGCGGGACTCTCTGCGGGCTTCATCCTCGCGAATACGCTCGCCGGCATTGCGGCGAAGCCCGCCGCGCTGACGCTGCTCCCGAACTCGCTTCCGCTCGCGCTCCTCTGCGCCGCCGTGGGCGGACTCTTGGGAAGCGAACTGGGAGCTCGTCGGGTGAGCCTGACCACGCTCCGTCGCCTTCTCGCCGCCGTCATGGCGATCGCCGCCGTGCGATTGCTGGCTGGCTAGTCGGCTACGCTATGGGTACTCCGCTCGCAGAGGGCGGTGAACATAGTGATGTGGAGGTACTCGTGGCAGTAGCAACCAGAAGGCGCGGCGCCGCTGCGTCGCGCGCATCGAGCTCGGAGGCGGTGGCGACCACGTTCGGCAAGATCGCCCCGGCGCGCGCGAAACAACTCTTCAACTGGAACCGAATCCTCGTGGTGCTTCACGGCATCCAGGCGGCGATCATCGTGGCGATCAGCCCAACGGACGCTCTGGTGCGTTTCGAGGGAACCTATCCGGTCTCGAACATCGTCAACGGGCAGTTCGCCGGCTTCACGGAGGGGAAGGAGCTGCTGCTCAGCTTCCCGCTCGCGTATCTCGTAGCGGGCTTCTTCGGACTCTCCGCGCTGGCGCACTTCCTCGTGGCGTACCCGTTGCGGGAGCGCTACGAAGGCTGGCTCGCACGCCAGTTCAATCCGATGCGCTGGGCCGAGTACGCGCTCAGCTCCACGCTGATGATCATCGGCATCGCATCGCTCAGCTTCATCACGGATGCAGGCGCGCTCGTGGCGATCGCCGTCTGCAACGCCTCCATGAACCTCTTCGGCTGGTCAATGGAGGAGGCGAACATCGGGCGGAAGAACGTGCAGTGGAGCCACTACATCTTCGGCTGCATCGCGGGGATTGCCCCCTGGATTGCCATGTTCACGACCGTCGGTCTCTCGTTGGCGAACTGGCCGACGGGTACCGCACCGAACGGCGGGAGCCTGGAAGATTTCAAGCCGGTGCTGATCGCGATCTATGTCAGCCTCTTCATCAGCTTCAACATCTTCGCGATCAACATGGTCTTGCAGCGCTTGAAGGTGGGACGCTGGGCGGACTACCTCCACGGCGAGCGGAGCTACATGATCCTCTCGCTCGTGGCGAAGACACTCCTCGCCTGGCAGGTGTGGAGCGGCGTCTTCATGCCAGCGAACTAGACGTACGCATCGTCGCGCGAGGGGCTCCGTCTCGCCGCCAGGCGGGACGGAGCCTCACGCTTTTCGCGAGAGGCGTAGCATCAGCGCATGGGCACACGTGAAGAGACGAACGACTCCGGGCTGACCTACGCGAGCTACCTGCGTCTCGACGAGCTGCTGAGCCTGCAGTCGCCGCGATCCGAAGAGCATGACGAGATGCTCTTCATCGTCATCCATCAGACCTACGAACTCTGGTTCAAGGAGGCGCTGCACGAGCTGCGCGGCGTCGCTGCGGCACTCGCTGCCATGGATGCCTGGCGCGCCGCACACCGCCTCGGTCGCGTCCGGCACATCCTCAAGATTGCGGTGGCACAGGTCGACGTGCTCGAAACCCTGACACCGCTCGAGTTCGCATCGTTCCGGAGCAGGCTCGCCACGTCGAGCGGCTTCGAGTCGGCGCAGTTCCGCGAACTTGAGGCGCTCCTCGGCGTCCGCAATCCGCGACTCGCCGACCTGCTCCCAGAGGCGGCGGCGCGCGAGCGCGTCCACGCCACGGCGAACCAGCCGAGCCTCTGGGATTCGGTTTTGGCGTGGGTTGCAGCGAGCGGCCACGCGGTTCCACGGCGCCTGCTGACGCGCAACTACGCCGAGCAGTACACGGGCGACGAGGAGTTGCAGGATCTGCTCTTGACGCTCTATCGCGCCGGCGGCGAGGTCGCGTCGCTCATGGAGGTGCTGGTAGACATCGACGAGGGGCTTCAGGAGTGGCGCTACCGCCACGTCAAGATGGTGGAGCGGACGATCGGCCGAAAGTCCGGCACCGGCGGATCGACGGGCGTCGAATACCTTGCGGCGAGCCTGCATCGCCCTGTCTTCCCCGACCTCTGGGCGATCCGCAGCAGGATGTAGTGTCGATGGGGGCCGCACCGACGATCGACGACGCGCGACTTGCACGCCTCTTTGCGGCGGAGGCAGAGCGGTTCGCGAGTGCCCATCCGCGTGCGGCATCGCTCGCCGCCCGCGCCGGCGAGAGCCTCGTCGGAGGGGTGCCGATGAGTTGGATGCAGCGCTGGGCTTCGCCCGTCCCGCCGTACGCCGTCTCCGCTCGCGGTGCGGAGATCACCGACGCGGATGGCCACGCGTATCTGGATTTCGCCCTCGGTGACACCGCGGCGATGGCGGGTCACGCGCCGGCGGCCCTCACCCGTGCGATCACGGCGCAGCTCGAGAACGGTGCAACGACCATGCTCCCCTCCGAGGCGGCGATCGACGCTGCGGACGAGCTGAGGCGACGCTTCGGCCTTCCGCTCTGGCAGCTCTGCCTCACCGCAACCGATGCGAATCGCTTCGTCTTGCGCATCGCACGCGCCATCACGAAGCGCCCGAAGATCCTCGTGCACAACTGGTGCTATCACGGCACCGTCGACGAGACGTTTGCCATCGCGCGGCCTGGTGGCGTCGCGGGCGCGGCGGTGGCGCGACCCGGCAACACCGGACCGCAGGTCGACCCCGCAACCACGACGCGGGTCGTGGAGATCAACGATCTTGCGGCAACCGAGGCTGCGCTCGCGGCGGGCGATGTGGCGGCGATCTTGATCGAGCCGGCCCTCACGAACATCGGCATCGTGCTGCCAGAGGCCGGCTATCACGCCGCGCTCAGGGCACTCGCAACAAAGCACGGCGCGCTCCTGGTCGCCGATGAGACGCACACCATCTCCATGGGGCCGGGTGGCGCAACCGCCGCCTGGGGACTGGATCCCGATCTGCTCGTCATCGGCAAGGCGATCGCCGGCGGTCTCCCCGGTGCGGCGTACGGCATGCGGCGCGAAGTCGCAGCGCAGATCGGCCGCGAGCTGCAGCGCGACGAGATCGACACCGGCGGGATCGGCGGCACGGTCTCGGGAAGCGTCCTCTCCGCGGTCGCGATCCGCACCACGTTGCGCGAGGTGCTCACCGATGCTGCGTTTCCGGAGATGATCGCCGGAGCGAACCGCTGGGCCGACGGCGCCGAAGAGATCTTCGCGCGGCGAGGCGTTGGCTGGAGCGTCACCCGTCTCGGCGCACGTGCCGAGTACCACTTCACGCCGACGGCGCCGCGGAACGGCGGCGAGGCGGCTGCGGCGGTACACCATGAGATGGAGCGCTACCTGCACCTCCACGCACTGAACCGCGGCATCATCATGACCCCGTTCCACAACATGGCCCTCTTCTCGCCGGCCACGCCGCACACCGCCGCCGATCGACACAGCGAGTCACTCGACGCGGCGATCGCCGCGCTCATGGAGGGTGGCGCACTCGTCGTCTAGCTGGACGGCAGCAGACTTCGGCGGGGATCGATCAGGTGACGCGGCGCCTCTCCGTGTAGCGCGGATCGTCCCAGCTCCGCGTCGTCAAGATCTCCGCCAGCACATCGACCGCGCGGTCGATCTCCGCAAAGCTCAGGTAGAGCGGCGAGAAGCCGAAGCGCAGCAGGTTCGGCGCACGGAAGTCGCCGACGACTCCTCGGGCGATCAGCGCCTGCATCACGGCATAGCCGCGTTCATGCGTAAACGACACCTGGCCGCCGCGGGCCGCCGGATCACGTGGCGAAGCAAGCGCCAGGCCGAGCCCCTCGCAGCGCGCCTCGACCCCTTCGATGAATCGACTGGTCTGGAGGATTGACTTCTCGCGAACCTGCGCGATGGAGATTTCCTCCCAAATCTTCATCGCCTCATCGAGGGCGGCGAGGCTCAACACCTGCTGTGTTCCGGTGATGAATCGACGAATCCCCGGGGCCGGCACATACTCCGGCGTGAAGGCGAACGGATCGTTGTGTCCGAGCCAGCCGGCGAGTGGCTGCGCAACTCGATTCACGTGCCGAGGGGCAACCCACGTGTACGACGGTGCCCCGGGGCCGCCGTTCAGATACTTGTACCCGCACCCGATGGCAAAGTCTGCGCCGCTCGCGTTCAGCTCGACCGGAATGATGCCAGTCGAGTGAGAAAGATCCCAGACGGCGAGCGCGCCCGCCGCGTGCGCAGCCTCGGTGAGCCGCTTCATGTCTTTCACGAGGCCGCTCTTGTAGTCCACCTGCGTGAGGACGAGGAGCGCCGTCCGCTGGTCGAGAAGCTCCGCCGGATCTTGCCCAGCCGACGACTGCCGAATCTCGAGGTCGTGGCGCAGCCCTTGCAGCCCCTCGAGGATGTAGAGGTCGGTCGGGAAGTTGCCGCCCTCGGTCACGATGACGTTGCGGTCAGGCTGCAGCCCGAGCCCTGCCGCCACGACGCGGAAGAGGGAGATGGAGGTTGAGTCGCCCACCACCACCTCACCGGGCCCCGCGCCGATCAACGGTGCGATCCGATCGCCGACGCGCATCGGCATCTCGTACCAATCGGCGTCGTTCCAGCTGCGGATCAACCCTTCGCCCCACTGTTCTTTCACCACACGGTCGATCCGCTCCGCGATGCCCTTCTGGACGGCGCCGAGCGAATTGCCGTCGAGGTAGATCACGCCGTTCGGGATGGAGAACGCGTTGCGGATCGGCGCGAGCGGATCGGCGGCATCGAGTGCCGCCGCGCTCGGGCTCCGCTGGTCGTTGCTCAGCGTGTTCACGCCGCTATCGTCCCACGACGGCACGCTGCCGTGCGATCCCGAGCAGCTCCAGCGCGTCGGCGTAGAGACGCCCATCGGTGTCCGCGAGTTCATCGAGCGCATCGAAATGGTCCCGGCCGCCGAGCGTCGCGCGGTCGATGGCGCTCAGGCTCGGCGCCCACCGCTCGAACAGGAGTGCCGCGTTGCGATGAAACTCGTCTGGTTCCACTTCGCCCACGCGAATCTTGACCGGCACGTCGTGGATCGGTGCCAGGAGCGCCGGCGAGAGCGCGGCCGCATCCGCTTCGCTCATTCGCACCTTCTCGTTCACGTAGCTCTCGGCGATCGGCCCGAGGTCATACGCGCCACCGATCAGGAGCAGTCCCGCCACGGTGGCGCGGGCTGCCTCTGGAGCGAGCGCAGTGAGCTGCACTGCGGCAAGGTGCGCCCCAGCGGAGTGACCCGCCAGCACGATGCGTCTCGGATCGCCGCCCATCTCGGTGGCGCGAGCGGCAAGTGCGACAAGTGCGTCAGATACCTCGTGGACGATGTCGTGCAGCCGCACCGCCGGGGTCAGCGTGTAGCCGATCGACGCATAGATCGCGCCCGCGTTCGTAAGTGCGATCGCAGGTGCAGCTGCATAGTCGATGGAGAGATCCTGCCACCACCCGCCGTGCAGGAAGGCGAAGATCGGCGCACCGCTCCTCGCACCACGAGAGCCGCCATCCACGCGCGGCAGGAAGCACTCGATGCGGTTGGCGCGTGACGCACCGTATGCGAGCACTCGATGTCGGCTCCCCGTGATGGCGGTGCGAGCCGCATCGGTTCCCGCCTTGTAGGACCGGATGCTGCGGTCGAAATCGTGTGCGGTGCGACTCGGAGAGTACTGATCGTCGAGCCAGGCGATGCGCTCGCGACTGGCGCTCAAACGGTTCTTTCCTACACGAAGTAGAGGAGCGCGAAGAGGAAGACCCACACGATGTCGACGAAGTGCCAGTAGATGGAGGTCGCCTCGACCATGTCGTGGTGCTGGGCCGAGAATTGACCGAGGCCGCCACGATAGAGGCAGACGCTGAGCATCAGCACGCCGCCGAGGACGTGTGCGCCGTGGAACCCGGTGAGGATGTAGAAGGTTCCGCCGAACGTGCCATCGGCGATCCCGTAGCCGAGCTGCGTGTATTCGTACAGCTGGCCCATCAAGAAGACGACGCCGAGGATCACCGTGAGCATCAGCGCTCGGTTCATGCCGACGCGATCGCCCCGACGGATGCGCCAGACCGCAATCTGGCAGGTGAGGGAGCTGATCACGAGAAGGAGCGTGAGGATCGACGGGAAGAGGACGTGCTCCTTGATGAGGAACGCCTCGTTGCCTTCGGGCGGCCATGTCCCAGCCGATGTTCGGAGACTGAAGTAGGCGGCGAACAGGCCTCCGAAGAACATGATCTCGGAGACGATGAAGAGGAGCATCCCGAGGACGGGGTTGCCGAGACCCTTCTTTCCGTGACCGGCCGCGCCGTGGGCGGACGATCCGTGTCCGCCTGCCACGTCGGCGCCTCCGTGTTCGACGGTGGCGAGGCTCATGCGTGATCGCTCCCCGATCGACCGTGACGCGCGTCGAAGAGCGGGCGCTCTGAAGTAATCGCCGGGAGTCGGTCGAAGTTCCACGCGGGCGGCGGCGACGAGGTCGCCCACTCGAGCGTGTTCCCCTCCCACGGATCGGGGCCCGCATCTTTACCG
>CAINCM010000027.1 GCA_903847005.1 uncultured Chloroflexota bacterium
CAGATGACCGACTCACGAGGATTCCGTTCCGGAGCCGCGATCAGCGTGCTGCTCCTCGGCGCCGCAGCCGTGCTGCAGGTGCGCGATCCAGAGAGCCTGAGCTCAGCGCTTCTCGTCGCAGCGATCTCCGCCGCCATGCTCGTCAGCGCCGCGACCGGTCTGCGCGTCAGCCTGCTCGGTCTCCCGTTCCGCGCCTTGCGAGAGCGCGGCGTGATCGGCGCACCGGCGCCGAACGATCTTCAACCGGTGCCGGGACTCCGCCTCGCACAGGTGATGGGCGGCACGATGCTGCTCTTCGGCGCTGCGGCGCACACTCTCTTCGGTGCCGATCTGGTTGCGCTCGTCTTGGTTGTCATCGTTGCCACGCTGCAATCGTTCCTCGCCATCACCGGCATCTGCGTGGCCTGCAAGCTCTACGGTGTCGTGGTCTGGTTCCAGAACCGCAGCCTGCCACAGGGTGCGACCAAGATCGCACCGCAGAAGATCCGCATGACGAAGGAGAGCGGCCGCTCATGACAACGAAGCCGTTCACGGAAGTCGACGCCGTCGAGGCGCAGCGGATCCTCGGCTCGCCGCAGCGACCGATCCTCATCGACGTGCGCGAACAAGACGAGTGGGATGCCGGCTACCTGCACGGCGCGGTTCACGCACCGAAAGGAACGATCGGCTTCACCATCACCAACATTGCACCGGAGAAGAGCGCGCCGATCCTCCTCTACTGCGCAGGCGGCGTGCGTTCTGCTGCCGCGGCCGAGACGCTGGCCGGGCTCGGCTACACCAACCTCACCTCGATGGCGGGTGGCATCAACGGCTGGAGCGCCGCCGGCCTCCCGGTGGTGGAGACCACCACGCTGACCCCTGCGCAGAAGTCGCGCTACTCGCGGCACCTGCTCCTCCCCGGTGTCGGAGCCGAAGGGCAGCAGAAACTGCTCGACTCGCGTGTGCTGATGGTTGGCGCGGGCGGACTCGGCGCGCCGGCGGGGCTCTACCTTGCGGCGGCGGGCGTCGGTCACCTGCGCATCATCGACTTTGACTCTGTCGAGGCGTCCAACCTGCAGCGCCAGGTCATCCACACCACCGATCGCGTCGGCATGCTGAAGGTGGAATCCGCGGCGGCGCAGATCCGCGCGCTGAATCCAGACGTGAACGTCGAGCCGATCAACGGGATGCTCACCACGGAGAACGTCGTCGAACTCCTCGACGGTGTCGATCTCGTGATCGACGGCACCGACACGTTCGAGGCGCGCTATGCGCTGAACGATGCCGCCGTGAAGCTCGGGATCCCCGTGGTGCATGCCGGCGTCTTCCGCTTCGAAGGGCAGCTCACCGTCCTCGCACCGGGGCGTGGCCCCTGCTATCGCTGCCTTCACCCAACACCGCCGCCGGCGGAGATGGCGCCGGGCTGCGGCGTGGCGGGCGTGCTCGGCGTCCTGCCGGGTGCGATCGGCGTGCTGCAGGCGACCGAGGCGCTCAAGGTGCTGCTCGGCATCGGCGAACCGCTGATCGGCCGACTGCTTCTCTGGGATGCCCTGGAGGGGAGCTTCACCGAACTCACGGTGAAACGAGATCCGCACTGCGTTGCGTGCGGCGACGGCACATCGAAGGGGGGAGCGGCATGAGCATCAGCGTCAGGATTCCGCCGGTGTTGCGAACGCACACCGGGGGTGCGAAGGTCGTCAGCGTCGACGGCGCAACGCTCGGCGCAACGCTGCGGGCGCTGGTTGCCCTGCATCCGGCGCTCAACGAGCAGATCTTCGAAGCAGACAACACGCTCCGCCGCTGGGTCAACGTCTACGTCGACGGCGCAGATGCTCGCCATCTCGGCGGACTCGAGACGCCGACCCGAGACGGCATCGAAGTGGTGATCCTTCCAGCGATGGCCGGCGGTGCGGCTGCGCCAGCCGGCGAATAGTCGTGCGCTACGAGTCGATCGGCGACGCGATCGGTGGAACGCCGCTCGTTCGCGTCGACGCGCTGCTCCCCGAAGCGGCGCGCGCCAAGGGGATCCACCTCTACGCCAAGGTCGAACTGCTCGGACCAACAGGCTCCATCAAGGACCGCACGGCGAAGGCGCTGATCGACGACCTGCTCTTCAAGGGCCTCCTCGCTCCGGGGAAGGAGCTGATCGAGCCGACGAGCGGCAACACCGGTGCGGCGCTCGCCGTGCACGCGGCGGCTCGTGGCATCCCACTCACGCTGGTGATGCCCGCCAACGTCACCGAGGAGCGCCGCGCCTTCGTGCGCGCACTCGGCGCCACGATCGTGGACTCGCCGGCGGATCAGGGATCGAACGGCGCGGTCGTCTTGGCGCGAGCGATGGCGGCCGCAGATTCCAAATACGTCTCGCCCGACCAGTACAGCAACCAGGCGAATCCGAAGGTCCATGAGATCACCACGGCGCCGGAGATCTTGGCCGACCTGCCCGAGGTAGATGTGGTGGTGGCGGGGCTCGGCACCGGCGGAACCGCAACGGGCCTTGCGCGCTACTTCGCGCGCGAGAAGCCGAGCGTCAAGATCTGGGCCGCCGAGCCGATGCCCGGCGAAAAGGTGACCGGTCTTCGCTCGCTCGAAGACGGCTTCACGCCCGAGGTGATGGAAACCGAACTGCTCGCCGGGCGCGTCCTCGTCAACAGCCGCGACTCCATCGTCGGCGCACGCGCACTTGCGCGCGCTACGGGGATCCTTGCCGGACCTTCGACCGGCGCCACGCTCGCCGTTGCGCTCCGCGTTGCGCGCGATGCGGCAGCGAACAGCAACATCGTCTTCATCGCCTGCGACGCGGGCTGGAAGTACTTCTCCGCCGGTCTCACAGAAGGAAATCTCGACGAGATGGAAGACGCGCTCGAGGGCGACGTCTTCTGGTGGTAGTCCGGCGAAGATGAGCACCCGGCAGTGAGCGTCGCAGATCGCCCGACGCGCGTCACGCTCCCGCGGGAGATCGCGGCCGCCATGCGCACACACGCGCGCGCCGAGGCGCCGCGCGAAGCGTGCGGCATCATCGTGGGCAGTGCACCTGCTGCATCAGGCGGCGCACCACTGCGCTGGATCCCGACGACGAACGTACTCGCCTCGTCGACGCTCTACGAAATCGACGCTGCGCAGCTGCTGCGCATCAGCATCGACGCCGACGATGCAGGCGAACACATCTGGGGGATCGTGCACTCGCACGTGGCCTCACCCGCCGTCCCATCCGTCACAGATACCAGCGTGGCCGGCTACCCCGACGCGCTTTATCTCCTCGTCTCCCTCGCGCCGAGCCAGGCGGCGCCCGACGGCGAACCGGGGATCCGCGGCTGGTGGATCGTGGAGCGCGAGGCGACCGAGGTGGAACTCCTGATCCAGGCGTGAGACCTGCAGGGGTAAGATGTGCGTGGAACCCCCAGGGGAACCGCGCGGAAGAGTTCGTGGGGTGATCGGGTCAGCCTGATCGCAGCTGCGGCGCCGACGGAGCAACGGTCCGGAACCTCTCAGGCAGATGGACCGCGCGGGGATGGGGACGCTGGAGAGCGTTGAGCGGAGCGATCCGCGCAACGCGCCGACGGAGGAACCTGCGAACGCTTGTTGCGTCGCAGGGATGCTCTCAGGCAGATGGACAGCGGGGCACCGAGGAGGTGCCGTCATGTCCGGATCGCAGCGCACGCACACCTTTGCCGATCGCCACATCGGTCCCGATGCGGTCGACGTCGGCGAGATGCTGCGCGTCGTCGGCCACGGATCGCTCGACGCGCTGATCCACGACACCGTTCCCGCAAGCATCTTGCGCGCCGAACCGCTGAAGATCCCCGCGGCGCGAAGCGAGGCAGAGGTTGCCGCTGCGCTGCGCGAGATGGCGGAACGCAACACGCCGCTCAAGAGCCTCATCGGGATGGGCTATCACAACACCATCACGCCACCCGTGATCAAGCGCAACATCTTGGAGAACCCCGCCTGGTACACGGCGTACACGCCGTATCAGCCGGAGATCGCACAGGGTCGACTCGAGGCGCTGATCAACTTCCAGACCGCGATCTGCGACCTGACGGGGATGGAGATCGCGAACGCGTCGCTCCTGGACGAGGGTACGGCGGCGGCGGAGGCGGCAACGCTCGCACATGCGGTCGGAAGCGTCAGCGACGGCAACCTGCTGTTGGTGGATGCGGACACCCATCCGCAGACCGTCGATGTCCTCAAGACGCGCACCGAGCCGCTCGGCATTGCGCTCGTGGTTGCGCCGGTGGGCGAACTCCTGGCTCGCGCCGCAACGCCGCGCGAGGGCGAGCGTCCGTTCGCGCTCCTCATCTCGAACCCGGGGAGCAGCGGTGCGGTCCGTTCGATCCGCGCCGACATTGCGACCGCGCATGCGGCGGGACTCCTCGTCATCGTCGCCACCGATCCACTCGCCGCGGTGCTGCTGGAGAGCGCCGGCGCGCAGGGGGCCGACGTGGTCGTCGGGAGCAGCCAGCGCTTCGGCGTGCCGATGGGGAACGGCGGCCCGCACGCCGCCTTCATGGCCACGCGCGACGCGTTCAAGCGCTCACTCCCCGGCCGCCTGGTCGGCGTCTCCGTGGACGCAGACGGCAACCCCGCCTATCGACTCACCCTGCAGACGCGCGAACAGCACATCCGGCGCGAGAAGGCGACGTCCAACATCTGCACCGCGCAGGTGCTGCTCGCGGTGATCGCCAGCATGTATGCCGCCTGGCACGGGCCTGACGGACTGCGCGCTATTGCCGAACGCGTGCACGCGCGAGCTGCAACGTTGGCTGCGGGCGTGCAGCGCATCGCGGGGCTCGCGCTGCGACACGAACACTTCTTCGATGCGATCGCCATCGAGTCGGGGAGCGACACACGCGCGCGCGAGCTGATCGCCGCCGCGGCCGCCGCAGGATACGAGCTCCGCCGACTCGACGACACGGGAGTCGGCGTTGCGTGCGACGAGCTCACGTCGGAGGCAGACGTCGCGGCGCTCCTGAAGTCCTTCGGCGCAACCGGCGCGCCGGCGGGCGCACCTGCCGACTCGCTTCCCGTGGCGCTGCGACGCGTCGACGCGATCCTGACGCACCCGGTCTTCTCGTTGCACCGCTCTGAGAGCGAGATGCTGCGCTACATCTTCCGACTCGCGGAGAAGGATGTGAGCCTGACGCGCTCCATGATCCCGCTCGGCAGCTGCACCATGAAGCTGAACGCCACCACCGAGATGGAGGCGATCGGTCATCCGGGCTTTGCCAACGTCCATCCGTTCTCAGATCCCGCACGGATTCTGGGCTACGCACAGCTGACGAGCGATCTCGAACGCTGGCTCGCGGAGATCACCGGCTTCGCCGCAGTGAGCCTGCAGCCGAACGCGGGCTCGCAGGGCGAGTACGCGGGACTCCTCGCCATCCGTCGCTGGCACCTCTCGCGCGGCGAAACGCAGCGCACCGTCTGCCTGATCCCGAGCAGTGCGCACGGAACGAACCCGGCGAGCGCGGTGATGGCGGGATTCCGAGTCGTGGTCGTCGGCTGCGACGATCACGGCAACGTGGACATGCGCGACCTCACCGCGAAGATCGCGGAGCACGCGGCGTCGCTCGGCGCGCTGATGGTGACCTATCCGAGCACGCACGGTGTCTTCGAAGAGACGATCCGCGACATCTGCGAGGCGGTGCACGCGGCGGGCGGTCTCGTCTACATGGATGGCGCGAACATGAACGCGCAGGTCGGCCTCTCGCAACCTGGCGCATTCGGCGCAGATGTCTGCCACCTCAACCTGCACAAGACGTTCGCCATCCCCCACGGTGGCGGCGGGCCGGGAATGGGACCGATCGGCGTCGTCGAGCGGCTCGCCCCGTTCCTGCCAGGGCGCTCCCTTGGCGACGAAGGTCGCGTCTCATCTGCGCCGTATGGAAGTGCGAGCATCTTGCCGATCAGCTGGGCGTACATCGCGGCGCTCGGCGCAGACGGCGTGCGTGCCGCAACCGAGGCGGCGATCCTCAGCGCGAACTACATGGCGGCGCGGCTGCGCGATGCCTTCCCGATTCTCTACACGGGGCGCACGGGGACGGTGGCACACGAGTGCATCTTGGACGTTCGTCCGATCACCGCCGAGAGCGGCGTGACGGTGGAGGACATCGCGAAGCGCCTGATGGACTTTGGCTTCCATGCACCAACCATGAGCTGGCCTGTTGCCGGCACGTTGATGCTCGAGCCGACGGAGTCGGAGTCGAAGGCGGAGCTCGATCGCTACATCGATGCGCTTCGCGCGATTCGCGAAGAGGCGCGTGCGATCGCATCGGGGAGCGTGCCGCTCGAGGCGAGCGCCCTTCGCAACGCGCCGCACACGGCGAGCGACCTGCTGCGCGGCGACTGGGCTCGCCCGTATGCGCGGGAGCAGGGAGCCTTCCCGCTCCCGTGGGTGAAAGCCCGCAAGTACTGGCCGCCGGTGCGCCGCATCGACAACGTGCACGGCGACCGCAACGTGGTCTGCGCTTGCCTCCCGGTCGACGCCTACGCGGAGGCGTCGGGAGAGACGGCGCTCCTCGCCGCGCAGGGCTAGCGCACGCACCCTCTGCGCAGGGCCGCTCGGTCGACGCCGTAGGGCGCTACGCTGCGCGCATGAGTGAGACCCGATCGAGCACCTGGCTGGCGGGAGTCCGCACCCTCCTCGATCGACTGGAGACCACGCAGGGTGCCGCGATCGAGGCGCTTGCGATCGCCGGTTGCGATGCGATCCGCGCCGGAGGGATCGTGCACGTTGCCGGGACGGGCCACTCCGCGATCATTCCACTCGAGGCGTTCCATCGAGCGGGCGGCCTCGCCGCGATGAATCCGCTCTGGGACCCCGCGACGCTCCCGCCAACGGGCGCACCGCAGGCGACGCTGCTCGAGCGCGATCCTGCGCGCGGCACCGCCGCGGTGAAGGCGGCGGGCATCAAGCCAGGCGAGCTGCTCATCGTGGTGAGCCAGTCGGGGATCAACGGTGCGCCGGTGGAGACGGCGATCGCCGGCGCCGCCGCGGGTGCAATCGTTGGTGCGTTCGTGAGCCTGCCGCACTCCAGCGGTCTCGCCAGCCGTCATCCGTCCGGCAAGACGCTGGCGCAGGTCGCCACCCATGTCATCGACACCGGGGTGCCGCGCGGCGACGCGCTCCTCCCGCGACCTGACGGCAGCAGCGCACTTGCCGCGAGCACGATGCTCTTCACCGCCGCCTGGTACCTCTTCTTGGAACGACTCTTGGCACGACTCGACGAAGCGGGCGTCGAGACACCGATCTGGAAGTCGTCGAACGCGCCCGGCGGCGACGAGTGGAACGCACGCTACTTCGCGCGCTACGCAGATCGCGTCGCCGGCCTTCGGGGCGAGGCCTAGTGGCATCCGCCTCCGCCGCGGTGCGTGGCATCCGCGGGGCCGCACTTGTGGGCGGCAAGATCCTCGACGATGTCCTCATCGGCATCGATCCGAGCGGCGTCGGGAAGATCGTCTCCGTCGCGCGGGCGCGCAGCGGCAGTGCGCTCGCCGCACGCGCGCGTCGCGTGGAAGGGCTGATCGTCCCGGGATACGTGGACGTGCACCTGCACGGCGCAGGGGGGCACGACGTGCTCGGACCCGGTGGCGCGCGGGCGCTCTTGATGGCGTCACGTGGCATGAAGAGCCCGGAGCGCGAGGTCGTTGCGGCGCTCCGCGGACTCGCCGTCGAGACGGCGAAGCACGGATATGCGGCGATCCTCCCGGCGACGGTGAGCCTTCCCGTCGAGAGCCTGCGACTCTGGGTCCGCGCGGTCGGCGTGGCGCGCGCAGAACAACACGACGAACTGCGACGCGGCCGCGCACGCGACGAGGCGATCATCCTCGGCGCGAACTCCGAAGGCCCGTCGATCAGCCATGCGCGCAAGGGCGCGCACGATCCCGTGGTCCTCATCAGCGGAGCGGAGATGCTTCGCGCGATGGAGGATCGACCGAGCGACTGGTCGCCGCTCCGCCTCGTCACCGTCGCCCCCGAGCTCAAAGGCGGCGAAGATCTCATTCGCGCACTCGCCAAGCGAAAGATCGTGGTCTCCGTTGGACACAGCACCGCGACGTTCGAGCAGGCGAATGCCGCGTGGGCGGCCGGCGCCACGAGCACCACGCACCTCTGCAACGGCATGGATCCGTTCCACCACCGCACGCCTGGACTGGTCGGTGCGGCACTGGCGCATCGCAGCGCGCGCGTGGAAATGATCTGCGACGGCGTCCATGTGGAGGGGAACGTGGTGAAGATCCTCGCCGACGTTCTCGGCAGCCGCCTGATGGTGGTCTCCGACGCCTGTCCGGTCGCCGGCCTCGGCGACGGCGACTTCATGCTCGGCAGCATGCCGGCGCGGGTGAGGGGGGCGCACGCCACGCTGCGCGACGGCACGCTGGTCGGCGCCGTCTCCCTAGTCGACGTGGGCGTGCAGAATCTCATTCGGTTCGGCGTGGCGCTCCCCGCTGCGGTGGCCGCCGCAAGCAAGACGCCCGCAGATCTCCTGCGCACACCTGAGCTCGGTCGGATCGCCGTCGGCGCGGCCGCGCGCCTCTCCACGATCGACCCGACGAGCGGTAAGCTGCGCGGTCGCGTCAGCTTCTAGGAGTGAGCGCTCGACGGCAGATCACGACCTGAGGGTCAGGCGCGATCCCACCAGTGCTTCGCAAGCGCAACGAGCGCGCCGATCCCGAACTTGAAGAGCAGATCTGCCTGCACGATCTGCAGCATGAGCCACGCGTCGTAGCCGGGTTCGCCGGCGAACGCCACCACGGTGAAGGCGGCGGAGTCCAGGGGGACGCTCACCGCGTTGCTGGAGAAGACGCGCATCAACCACGAGCGCGATCGAAGCCGATGGTAGATCTGCGTATCCACGCTCTCTGAGAGGAGGATGGCGCCGAACGACGCGACCAAGAACCGCGCGGGTGTCTCAAGCGCAGCGGCCACGATCACGTTCACCACCGCCGCCAACCCGATCATGAGGAAGATCGGCGTCCGCCCCAAGCCTGCGCGCGCGCTCGTCTGGTGGGCGATGTCCCGCAACGTGAAGGTGGCGCCGAACGTCAGCGTCCCCGCGGAGAGCATGCCGAGCGGACCAAGGTCGATGAAGATCGGAATCAGGAGGTTGCTCACCGCCACGGCCACGGTGTAGAGCGCCGCCGTCAGGCTCAACCAGAGCACGTGGCCCTTCTTCGACTGGCCGCGCATCAGTACATCACCGTGCGCGTGAGGTGATGCGGATGATGCGTGGCGTGGTAGCTCTTCCAGAGTCGGTAGTCCACCTGCGGGCTGATCAGCTGCAGCGACGCCGGTCGCAGCAAGTTGATTTCGTCGGTGAGGCGCGCCACCGCGTAGATGGAGAGCGCACGCAGCTCGACCTCCTCTTCGCTGTCGCGCGGGATCTCCACGCCGCCGTCGATCGCCTCGGTGAGCGCCGGGTCGAAGGCGGCGATCTCCATCACGCGCAGGGCGACGGGGACGATGTAGTCGGCAAACGCGGTGGCGCGCCACGGATCGCTGAGCACCTTCTTTCCAACGCGCGCGAGCGAGAGGTGGAGCGACCAGAGGCCGAGTTGCGCCAGTTTCGCAATCGTGATCTTGTGCCCGCGCCAGTCGCTGACGTCGTGGAAGCGCGGGAACTCGGCGGGGAGTCGCTCCAAGAGCCCATCGCCGTTCGCATAGAGCGAGGGGGCGCACGAGGCGACCCAGCGGTGCCAGGATCCCTGGTAACGATCCACAAGGATCGCACCGACCTCGTTCAGGATCTGTGCGCGCTCCGCAAGCATCGGCATCTCGATGTTGCCCTGGAAGATCGTTGCGAGCTCGTCGCGCGTGACGCGGGCGGCCCAGTCGCCGCTGAGCAGCGGTCGTCCGGCGCCGATGGCACGGTGCATGCATGCGACCATCGCCTCGCTGTCGACGTACGTGACGCCCTTCATCTCGGTTTGGAACCTCACGGATGTCGAGAAGTCGGTGAACGCGAAGTTCAGCGTGTTGATCAGCATGGTGAGGTCCGTGATGCGATCTGGATCCGGACCCACATCGAACGGTCCGGCCGGTCCACCGCCCACGGGGGCAAACTCTTCGTACGCCATCCAGCGCGCGACCCGACGGATCGCCTCCTCGGAGATGCGCACATGGCGCGGGGCATCCACCACAGGGAGGACCGACTGCAGCACCGGGCTCTCCCAGATCTGGCTCTCGCGCATCACGCCCCTCCATACCGCACCGGTCATGATCCATCGTCGTCTGCCTCCGCGGCGACGATCGGCCGCGACACGCCGTGCACAGAGTGCGCGGAGGCGGCATCATCATCGCAGACTCGCCGCGCCGTGTGCGTGGTTCAACAAGGGCGAAAGGTGAAAGATGAGCGAACCACGCATCCTGGTTGTCGGCAGCACGATGATGGACCTGATCGCCTACGCGCAACGACTCCCCGAAGTGGGTGAGACGCTGGTGGGCGATCGCTTCCAGATGGGCTTCGGCGGCAAGGGGGCGAACCAGGCGGTGATGGCGGCGCGCTTCGGTGCCCCGGTGGCGATGGTGAACGCCGTGGGGAGCGACGCGTACGGTGCGGCGCACATGGAGAACTTCGCCAAGGAGAAGATCGACACCACGTGGATGCGCACGGTGGAAGGGAGCAGCGGTGTCGCGCCGATCTGGGTCGATGCGAAGGGGAAGAATCGCATCATCATCATTCCCGGTGCGAACAACAGCACCGATCCGGCAGTGGCCGAAGCGGCGGTGCGCGAATTTTCGCCATCCATCGTCGTCGGCGAACTCGAGATCCCGCAGCATGTGACGCTCGCCGCATTCCGCGCCGCCCGCGCGGCCGGGATCACCACGCTCCTCAATCCTGCGCCCGCCGCCGAGTTGAATCCCGACCTGCTCGCGGCGACCGACTGGCTCGCCCCCAACGAGACGGAGTTCGCCACCATCTTCGGCGGTGAGCCGCGCGGCGACGGCGCGAGCGCGCGCATCAAGGCGGCCGCCACCAGTTCCGGGACGAACCTGATCGTCACGCTCGGATCTGCGGGGGCGGTGATCGCAGTCCCGGGCGAGGAGCTGGTCAGCATCCCGGCCCCCGAAGCGAAGGTCGTGGACACCACAGGGGCGGGGGACGCCTTCCTCGGTGCGTTCGCGTTCGCCGTTGCGAGCGGACTCGACCCTGTAGAGTCGGCGAAGCTCTCTGTTGCCTGTGCCTCCGCGAGCGTGGAGCGACTCGGGACGCAGAGCAGCTACCTCAGTCGAGAAGACGCCGCGGCGCTTGCCGCCCCGTATCTGGCGAGAAGGAGCTCCTGATGGCCGCAACGGAGAAGGACGGACGAAAGCACCACATCGGCCTGAAGCAGGGCGAGGTCGGTCGCTACGTGCTCCTCCCGGGCGATCCCGGTCGCGTCGAGGCGATCGCTCGTCGCTTCGACAATCCGCGTCTGGTGATGCAGCGTCGCGAGTACACCACCTGGGTCGGCGAGCTCGACGGGGTCCCCGTGGCCTGCACGTCGACGGGGATCGGCTGTCCGTCGACTGCCATCGCCGTGGAAGAGCTGCACGACATCGGCGCGGACACGTTCATTCGCGTCGGCACATCCGGCTCCATGCAACCGCACATCAAACCCGGCTCACTCGGCGTCATCAGCGGCGCGATCCGCGACGAAGGGACAAGTCGCCACTATCTCCCCATCGAATTCCCTGCCGTTGCAGATCTCGACGTGACGATGGCGCTGCGCGAGGCGGCGCTGGCGAGCGGCTTCCCTTCGTATGTCGGCGTCGCGCAGTCGAAAGATTCGTTCTACGGACAGCATGCGCCAGAGCGCATGCCGATCGCCGACGACTTGAAGCGACGATGGAAGGCGTGGATGGCGGGAGGTGCCATCTGCTCCGAGATGGAGGCGGCCACGCTCTTCATCGTTGCCGCCACACTCGGCGCGCGCGCCGGCGGCACCATGCTGATCCTGGGGAACCCGGAGCAGCGACCGATGACCGCGGACGAAGAGGCGGCCTGCGACATCAACCGCGTGATCGATACGGGTGTAGGCGGGCTGCGGCGACTGATCGCGGCGGATCGGGCCAGCGGGCGACTTTCTCGCTGATCGCTATCCTGCGCAGATGAGCACCCTTCGCAGGCACGCCGTCACCATCATTCCCGGAGACGGGGTCGGTCCCGAAGTCGCCCTCGCCACCCGACGCATCCTCGATGCCGCCGCCGCGCGCAGCGGGGTTGCATTCGACTGGGAGGAGGCCGAGGCCGGCGCATCCGTTTTCCTGAAGGGTGATCAGACCGGCGTCCCCCAGGCGACGCGCGACAGCATCGAACGCACCCGCGTCGCCCTGAAGGGGCCGTTGGAGACGCCGGTCGGATTCGGCGAGAAGAGTGCAAACGTCACCCTGCGCAAGCTGTTCGAGACGTACGCCAACGTGCGTCCGGCGCGCGAGCTCCCGGGGATTCCGACGCGGTACAAGGGCGAAGGGGTCGACATGGTGATCGTGCGCGAGAACATCGAAGATCTCTACGCAGGCATCGAACACCTGCAGACGCATGACGTGGCCCAGGCGGTCAAGCTGATCACCAGGAAGGGTTCGGAGAAGATCATCCGCTTCGCCTACGAACTTGCGCTCCGCGAGAGCCGCAAGAAGGTGACCACGGCGAGCAAGGCGAACATCCTGAAGTTCACCGAAGGGATGTTCAAGCGAATCGGCGAGGAGCTCGCGGCAGAGTATGCGCCCGTCGAGGCGAACCACCTCATCATCGACAACGTTGCGCACCAGATGGTGAAAGACCCTGCGCAGTTCGACGTGATCGTTGCCACCAACCTCCACGGGGACATCATCAGCGACCTCGCCTCCGGTCTCGTCGGCGGGCTCGGGTTTGCCTCGAGCGCAAACTACGGCGACGAGGTGGCGATCTTCGAAGCGGTGCACGGCTCGGCGCCGAAGTACGCGGGGAAGAACGTCATCAATCCAACCGCGCTCGTGCTCTCCGCCACCATGATGCTGCGGCACATCGGAGAGCTGGAGCTCGCCGATCATGTGGAAGATGCCGTGCTCGCCACACTCGAAGAGGGGAAGGCGCTGCCACAGGATGTGGTGCGCCAGCAGGGCGGCGACGTCGAGGCGGCGGTGAGCACCACCGGATTCACCGATGCCGTGATCGAAAACCTTGGTCGCGCGCCGACAAGCGTCCCAACGGCGGCGAGTCGCCCACGCGCAAAGAGCCTGACGCCGCATCCGCGCTGGGCCGGCGGCGAGAAGCGACTGGCAGAGGTCGGACCGGCGACGGTCCTCGGCGTCGACATCTTCGTGCAGTCGCTCCTTGCGCCTGCAGAGATCGGTGCAAAGCTCGCCGCACTCTCCGGCCCCGGTTTCGACCTGCGGATGGTCTCCTCCCGCGGCGTGGTGGTATGGCCGAAGCCGGCGCCCGCGTTCGATCACGTGGGCTACTTCCGCGCGCGCTACGTCTCGCGTGACACATCGCAGAGCGTCAGCGACGAAGATCTCCTTGCGCTCGTGACGCGCGTCGCGGGCGTGGCTCCGTGGGTGCACCTCGAGAAGCTGCGGTCGTGGGGCGGCGAAGAGGG